>JBBIMQ010000145.1:0-7209 GCA_037444345.1 Gemmatimonadota bacterium
CGGATGCGATGCCGACAGGACCCCACCGGCTTCCGAGGTAGAACGAAAGGGGGAGGACCAGAGCGGTGGCGATTCCCAGCCACATGGTCCAGCGGGCGTCACCCTTCACGTTCAAGATCTGGGGAAGAAGGGTGACCAGAGACCGGAACGACGCGAAGATGCACAGCACCTGCAGCGGGAGAATCACCCCGAGCCACTTGGGGCCAAGCAAGAGGGGCACCAGCTCTGGAGCAACCAGGGCCATACCCACGGTGGCTGGAAGCGTGAGCAACGACAGGCCTTCGGTCACATTGAGCAGGATGCGCCGCAGGGTCGGATTGTCGTGCTGGGCCGCTGAGAAGTGGGCCGGCGTCACCCGCGTGACCAGCGCTGTCACCTTGTCAATCGGGATGCTCGCCAGGTTCCACGCCAGGGTGTAAACTCCAAGCGCGGTCTTGCCCAGCACCTTCCCGGCGACGAGGAAATCGGCGTTGGAGTACACGTAGTAGGCCAGGCGTCCGACCAGAATGTGGCCGCTGAAGCGAAGGGCGCTGCGGAGCTCCGCAGGCCGGGGCCGGGCGAAAGGGCTCGGACGCACGATCAAAGTGGCGGCGGTCGCGTATGCTTGACTGGTGAGTCCCCCTAGCACCAGCGTCCAGTAGCCGAACCCGAGAAGGGCGAGCGCGATATTCGTCGCTGCAAAGAGTACGGCCTGGGTGCTCTCGATGACCGCAAGCACGCCGAACCGGAGGTCCCGCTGAAGCAGGGCATAGGGGACGATGCGGAATGCCGAAATCAGAAACGCGGCGCTCATGGCCGCCACCACAGCGGGTAACTCGGTGGTACCGAAGAAGGCGCCCAGGGGAGTGGCCATCGCCAAGGTGAGCGCAGTTCCCGCGACCCCAAGGTAAAGGGCCACTGTGTTCAGCTGGGCGATCTGGCGGGAGGTCATGCTCCGAAGGGTTACCACCGACGCACCGAGGCCGAACTCGGTGAGCATGGTGACCAAGCCGAGATACAGGTTAGCCATGCCCACGAGGCCGTAGGGGCTCGGGCCTAACACCCGCGCCACGACGATCGTGCTGGCCCAGGTGAGAAGCTGGGTGATCCACTTCGCCCCACCAGTCCAGGCGATGCCCCGCACCAGCGAACGCCGGAGGTCCTCCCTGGAGGAGGCGCCTCGCTCTGTAGGCTGGGGGTCGGGAAGTTCTGCCGTGGCCATGCGGGTAATCTTATGCGCAAGACCAAGGCCATGCTTCCGACATGCCTCAGGTGTGGCGCCGGCACAACATGGGCGCGATTAGCCCAACTTCTGTTCGAGGCGCCCCCCTGGCATGAACCTTGATAACGGTGCGCGCCCGTGGCCGCCTCTTCCTCCCCGCTCGCGGGCGAAGCGAGGCTCCCTCACGCGACCGCGGGTACTCAGTGGGCACACCCGGTCGCGCTGGAGCGTATCGATCGGTTCGTCTCGCGAACCCAGAACTGGTTCTACGACCACATGCGGTTCGTGCCTCGGCATCGGCCGGTGGTCGTGTGCTCGAGCCTCGAGAACCGGAGTGAATTCCCGGACCTCGAGGCGGTGCTCCTGGACCCCAGGCGCCTCCCCTCGCGCATCTGGAGCAGGCTGCGTCCCGGTGCGATCTATCCTCCGGATCGCCGGCGCTTGTCGAGCTATGCCCCTGTGGTTCTCCACTCGCACTTGGGGTATGTCGCGGCCGAGGACCAGGGGCTCGCCACGGCCCTCGGCGTGCCCTGGGTGGCAAGCTTCTACGGCGCTGACGTCTATCTGCTAGGACAGAATCCCGAGTGGCGTAGGCGGTATGGGCTTATGTTCGGTCGGCTCCAACGCGTACTGAGCCTGGGTCCGGCCATGTCGGAGGCTCTGATCGGGCTCGGCTGCCCCGAGGAAAAGCTCGTGATTCACCCCTTGGGGGTGGACGCAGGCGGGCTCCCATTTCGTCCCCGTGAGCGAAAAAAGGGAGAGCCCGTGCGCCTGCTCTTCGCGGGGACCTTCCGAGAGAAGAAGGGCGCCACGTATCTGGTGCGGGCTGCAGCACTGCTCCGTCAGCGCGGGGTCCCGCTTGCCCTGACTCTCGTCGGCGACGCGGCGGCCCGGCCGGGCGACAAGGAGTCCAAGGCGGAGATCTTCCGTTTGATCGGTGACCTGGGGCTGGGCGACCGGGTACAACATCATTCCTGGATGCGGTTCGATCGGCTGGTGGAGCTAGGCCTCGCCTCCCATATCTTCGTCGTCCCCAGTGTCACCGCCGCCGACGGCGACCGCGAGGGCACACCCGCCGTGATGGGTCAGATGATGGCCACGGCGATGCCCACCATCGCCACCCGGCACTCCGACATTCCCTACACCTTCGGCCCCTACGCGGACCGGCTCGTTCCGGAACGCGATCCGGTGGCCCTCGCGGACGCGATCCAGGCCTACGTTGACGATCCGGACCGGATGACTCGAGAAGGTCTCGAATACCGGGAGCACATCCTCGCCCACTTCGATGTCCGTACCTGTGCCGCGCGGCTGAGTGACCTGTACGACCAGCTGACGCGGACCGCGGCATGACCGTCCCCGCCGACGGGACCTCGGAAGCGACCCCGCGCTGGGCCTGGGTGGCTGCGGCCGGGCTGCTGCTGCTCCATGCCACCTGCGGCTGGCTCGCACGAACCGCCGGGGTCACCCACAGCAACGACGACGCCCTCTACGTCCTGCTCGCCGAGCAACTGCAGCACCTTTCCTACCGGGAGGTGTTCCATGTGGGAGCGCCCTGGCATGGGCAGTACCCGCCCGGCTGGCCGGCGCTTCTCGCCCTCACGCTCGAGCTGTCCGGCGGAAAGCTCGAGCCCGCGTTCGCGCTGGTGGCGCTGCTTTCCACCGCTGGGCTGGCCCTGTTCTTCGACGCGGCGCGCAGGGTGGTCCCGGCCCCGATCGCACTCGCCGCTCTGGCGGGCGCGTCGCTCAACACCCTGGTGGTGAACTATGCTGGGCGTCTCATGTCGGAGGCCGCCTTTCTGTTCTGGACTGCGCTCGCCCTCTGGACCGCAGTGCGCCGCGCCAGGTCCGGGCGGAACGGCTGGCTCACGGATACCGCGGTGCTCGCGGCGACGCTCACCCGCATGATCGGTGTGGTGCTCGTGGCGGGGGCGATCGCGGCCCGGGTGCTCGAGCGGCGCTGGCGCCAGGCGGCGGTCCTCGCGGCCGCGGCGAGTGTCCTGGTGGGCGGATGGGTGCTGTGGTCCGTGGCAGCCCCCGAGAAGGTAGTGGGCCGCTCCTACGTGGCCGATGCCGCGCTGATCGCTGCCGATACGCCAGGAACGGGTCCGCTGGTGCGGATAAAGAGCGCGGCACTCCGGGCCGCCGAACTCCTGGCCATGACGATCCCCAGGATCGTCGCTTTCCCCAAGTTCGAGGGGACGCTGACCGACAACATCGCCTGGCTGATCCTTGTCGTCGCTGCCGGCGGAACCGGACTGCTCTGGCTCTGGGGCCGCTGGCGCCTGCTCGTGCTGTATCTCGTCGGATACACCGTGCTCTTGTGCTTCTGGCCCTGGGCCCCGCGCCGGTTCTGGGGGCCCGTGCAGCCCTTCATCCTGCTTGCGATTCTCACCGGGACCTGGGTGCTCGTCCGGCGGATGTGGGAGCGAGGCGCTGTGGTAGCGGCGCTTCTCGTCGCGGGAATCGTCCTGGCCGAAGGCGTGCCGGGCACCATTGCGAACGTGGCTCGCGGGCTCCGGTGCGATCGGCGCGATCCGTGGAACTCGGAGGCCTGCTACGACCCCGACCAGCGGAGCTTCTTCGCCGCAGTGCGCCACGCCCGGGACAGCCTTCCCACGGGGGCCATTTACCTGGTCGAGCGCGAGGCGGCCTTCGCATACCACACCGGCCGGCGCGTGCTGCACGCCGAGCGGATGCTGGCGGTCCCGGACAGTGTGTTTCACATCGCGCTCGCGGAGCGGGGGGTGGAGTACGTGCTGCTCGGGCGCCTGACAGACGTCGAGGTGAACCGCCTGAGTGCGAAGCTCGCTTCTGCCTGCGAGCACTTCGAGGTCGAGGCGAGCTTTCCACCGCACACCTTGCTGCTCCGGCTCAAGTCCGCCATGGATCCGGCCGAGCCCAATGCTTGCGCGGCAATTGGCAACTACCGGCGCACCACACCCCGGCGGGACTGGAGCAACTGAGAAGTCGAGCGAGATCTTGCTCACCCGCCCCGAACCCGCTCTCCCCGCCCCGTCCCCGCCAGCACGAACACCAGCGCCCCCACCGCCCCGGTCACCAGATTGGTCGCAAAGAAAAGCAGGCTGAAGGCGAGGGTCTGCTCCGACGGGATGCCCGAGCCGCCCAGGAGCAGGAGCCAGGCGCCCTCCCGCACCCCGAGACCGCCCAGGGTGACCGGCAGCATGGCCGCCAGGGTGACGATGGGGACCGCGACCAGCAGGGCGAGAGCAGGGAGGGGGAGGCCGATGCTCCGGGCGAGCACCAGCCAGAGCAGGATATAGAGGCCCTGGACCACGAACCCGAGTGCCACGGCCTGGAGCAGGGTGAGGGGCGCGCGGGCGAGCCCGGCCCCGAGCTCGAGCGCGTCGCGGGCGGCCTTGCGCGCCCGGGGGCTCTGGCGGAGCAGGAGGGCTGCGGCCACCCCGGCCCCCAGAACAAGCACTGCTCCCCCCAGCACCGCGCCCGGCGCGTCGGGAAGCCGGAGGCGCAACCCCTCGCCCAGGCGCCGGGCGGCCTCCGGCGCCATGAGCAGCCCCAGCCCGGCGTAGCCGGCCATGGCGAGGACGCCGAGCGCGCGATCGAACAACACGCTCGCCACCACACCGCCCGCGCGGCCGCTCCCCTGGGCCGCCGCGGCGGCCCGCACGGCGTCGCCACCCACCACGGTCGGCAGAAAGAGCGAGAAGAAGCCGCCGATCACGTAGAGCCGAACGAGGTAGGCCCAGGGCGGGCTCCCGGGGCCCAGGATGAGCTTCCAGCGCAGGGCCGCGATGCTCTGTCCGAGGAGGAGAAGCAGGGCTGCGCCCGCGACACCCAGGGCCGACCCCGGCCCCCACGCCCGGGCGAGTGCCGCGAGATCCATCCGACTCAGGATGATGCCGAGGAGCGCCACCCCGGCGGCGAGCCGGATCCAGAAGCGGGCTCGACGCCGGCCCGCGGAGGTGTCGGCGGGCGCGCCGGGCTCACCCCCGCCGGCCGCCCCGGTTGCGTCAGGTGTCACGAGGTGCCGCATCCCGGCCCGGCCCCACCGCCCCGGGCTCCGGCGGCTGCTCGGCCCGCGCCAGCCGGTAGCTCCGGTGCGCCGGAGCCGTCAGATGCACGATGATCTCCGCCACCAGGCCCAGCGCGATGGACTGGGTACCGAACACGACGAGCAGGGTGCCGAGCAGGAGGGCTGGCCGGTTGGCGATCCCCTGGCCGCCCAGCCGCTGGGCCAGGAGAACGAGGAGAATGATCGCGCCCACACCGCCTAACAAAGCCCCCACCAGGCCGAAAAAGCGGAGCGGCTTGTGCGTGAAGCGAACCAGGAAGAAGAGACCGAGGAGGTCAATGGCCCGCTCGAGGTAGCCGCCCGGTCCGGCCCGGGGTCCGGGATCGGCGGGGTGCTGGGGGAGTTCCACCTCCGCCACCCGAAATCCTTCCTGCTCGGCGAGGACCGGGAGATAGCGGTAGGATCCGCCGTACGGCGGGACCTCGCGGAACACCTCGGCGCGGATGGCCACCACCCCCGCGCCCAGGTCGCGAAAGCGCCGGGTCACCGGCCGGGCGAGGAAGCGAAAGGCCCGGCTCCGGAGCCGGCTCAGCCAGGAGTCACGGCGAGGCCAGCGCACCGCCACGGCCGCATCGGCCCCCTCCACCACCCGGTCCACCAGGCGCCGGAGCGAGCCCGCCTCGACTCGAGGGCAGGGCGGGAGAATGAGAAGCACGGGATGTCTCGCCTCGGCCGCGCCGGCTCGCGCCAGCTCGGCCTCGCCGGCCGCCTGGGCCAGGTGGAGTACCCGGATCGGGGACCCGGCCGGCGTGGAGAAGGCCAGGCGGCCCCGCGCCCGCTCCCACCAGCGTTCGAGCGACGGGTCGAGCACCAGGAGAAACTCGGACTCCATCCCTGCCGCCTCCAGGGCCGCGGCAACCTCGCCGCACAAGCGCTCCAGCGCTTCGGGCTGGCCCGCCAGCGGGATGATGACTGAAATCCGTGGCACCGCCGTCACCGCGGCTCCTCGCGCGCGAGGAGCGGGCCGGGTTCGCCGGGACGGCGGTAGCGGCGAAGCGCGGCCTCCCCGACAAGACCGAGCACGAGCAGATAGTAGGCGAGCCCGAGCCAGGCCAGCGCCACGCTGGGGAGCACCAGGGCGCTGGCCTTGAGGGGCCGGAAAAAGAGGAGCGCGATCACGCTCGCCGCAGCCGATCCCACGGCGAGGAGGAGGGCGGCAAGGGCACCCGCGGCGAAGAGCCGCAGGGGGCGCCCGCTGAAGGATCGGATCAGCGCGATGACCAGGAGATCGGCCAGCACCTTGGCCACCCGGGAGAGGCCGTACTTGCTCCGGCCGAAGCGGCGGGGATGGTGCCGCACGGGGATCTCCGCGATGCGGGCCCCGCTGGTAGCGGCCGCGACGGCCGGGATGAAGCGATGCATGTCGGAGTAGAGGTGGAGCCGGGCGACCACGGCTCGCCGGAAAGCCTTGAGCGAGCAACCGTTGTCGCGGATGGGAACGCCGGTGAGGCGCCGGATCACGCGGTTGGCCACCCAGGACGGGACCTTCCGGGTGAGCCAGGCGTCCTGCCGGCGCTCCCGATAGCCGGCCACGAGGTCGTAGCCCTCCTCGAGCCGCTCGAGGAGCCGGGGGATGTCCCGGGGGTCGTTCTGGAGGTCGCCGTCCATGGTCACGATCACCTCCCCCCGGGCGTGGTCGAATCCGGCCTGCATGGCCGGAGTCTGGCCGTAGTTGCGCGCCAGGCGGATCAGGCGGATCCGCGGGTCGGCCGCGGCCAGGCGTGCCGCGATGGCCGCGGTGCCGTCGCCGCTCCCGTCGTCCACCAGGACAAGTTCCCAGGAGAGGGCGGGGAACGGAGACAGCGCCTCGCGCACCGCCTCGACGAGCGGAGCGACGTTTTCTTCCTCGTCGTAAAGCGGGACAACCACCGAGAGGCGGGGCCGCTCGAGGGTCATGGCCGCGGCCCCGGCTGCCGGCGTCCGGAAAACGAACCCGCCCGCCGGCGCTCCCCGCCCG
>JBBIMQ010000146.1:0-7168 GCA_037444345.1 Gemmatimonadota bacterium
GGCGCGGTTGAGCTCCACCACGGGCGAGGGCTCCATCCGGAGGAGCAGGTCGTACAGCGCGACCAGCTGCCCCCAATCGGTGGACGCCGCGTCAGGCGATTCGGCATGAACCGCGGCGATCGCCGCCTGGATCGTGTAGGGACCAAAGCGCCGGGACAGGAGGGCGCGGCTCACCAGCGCCGCGCCCTCTGCGATCTGGGCTCGGTCCCAGAGCGACCGGTCCTGCTCGTCCAGGAGGAGGAGCTCGCCCGCGGGGCTGGTGCGCGCGGCGCGCCGCGATTCGTGCAGCAGCATGAGTGCCAGGAGGCCCTGGGCCTCGGGCTCGGGCAAGAGCTCGACCAGCAGCCGGCCCAACCGGATCGCCTCGGTGGAGAGCTCGGGGCGTGTGAGCGCGGGGCCGGCGGAGGCGGAATAGCCTTCGTTGAACACCAGGTAAATCACTCGCAGCACCGCATCCAGCCGCTCCGGGAGCTCGGCGAGGGCCGGCACCCGGTACGGTATGCGGGCGTCGCGGATCTTGGCCTTGGCGCGGACGATGCGCTGTGCCAGGGCGGCCGGGCTTACCAGAAAGGCCCGGGCGATCGCTTCGGTCGTGAGCCCGCAGACCTCCCGCAGCGTAAGCGCTATCCTGGCTTCCGGGGCCAGGGCGGGATGGCAGCAGGTGAAGATCAGACGGAGCCGGTCATCCTCGACGGGGGACTCCTCGTCCTCGGGGGGCGGGAGCTCGCGCTCGAGCTCCCGAGCCAGGGCAGCGACCGAGGCATCGAAGCGGGACCGGCGCCGCAGTGCGTCAATCGCCTTGAACCGGCCGACCGAGACCAGCCAGGCCCGTGGATGGGCCGGTACTCCCTCGTGCGGCCAGCGCTCCACCGCGGCAGCGAACGCCTCCTGCATCGCTTCTTCGGCGAGATCGAAGTCGCGCAAGAGCCGGATCAAGGTGGCGAGGACCCGGCGGGACTCGGAGCGGTACAGGTCCTCCACCACCTCAGGTACCCGATCTGCCGCGGCTCCGCTCATGGACTGCTACTCGGTGGCAGGCCCTCGAAGAAGTTGGAGGGAGGCAGTGGGGAGCTCGCCGCCAACCCCACGGGTTCGGAAGCGATCCTGGCTCCAATCCTGGCCCCAAAGGTAACCGGCAATCTCGGGTTTGCCGGCGGTCGTTGCCTGCGGTTGACGCAAGCCTTGGTACCATGCCACGATCCGGCGGTGGGGGAACAACGGCCGGGGCCGGTGTAAACAGGGAGGCCAGCATGGGTTATCGGAGATTCAGCGATCGCGACGGACATCAATGGGAGGTCCGTGACCGCTCTCGGTCGGAGTGGGAGCTCCAGCCGGTGAGCGGCAATCCGCACCCGCCCCGGACCATTCGCCCGCCGAGTTATGAGGCGGACCCCTTCGAGTTGAGTATCGAGGAACTCCAGCGCTTGCTCGATCAGAGCGGCGAAGGCCCCGCGCGCCGGGCCAAATCCCCGTTCCGGGATTAGGGACGGTGTCGAGCGCTGGGCGCGCACCGGCCCGACCGGTGCGCGCCTCGCTTGCCTCGGGGCCGGGGTTACCGGCCCGAGGCCAGCTCCTCCATCACGGCTGTGAGCGCCCGTACCCGGGTCCCGTCGCTCGAGCTGGCTGCCTCGGCGTTCAGCTCGGCCGCCAGGCGGCCCAGAGCCTCGCGCGCGGGCGCTCCCGAGGCCGTTTCGGCCCGTGCCAGCGCAGCCCGAGCCTCGGCGATACGGGCCGGTGCGAGGCCCTGGGACCGGGCGAGTTGATCGAGATAGGCACGCGCGACGGTGTAGGTGGCCGGCCAGACGTATTTCGGCTGTTGCTGGACGTTCAGGTAGTCGAGTCGGGCCTGCTTCGCCGCGTCGATCTCGTTCTGGGTGAGCAGCGGGTTCGGAGTAAGCTCCAGCACGTCGAGCCCTCGCGCGATTTCGGAGCTGTAGATGTAGCCGTTGTACCAGTACGCCGACCAGGATCCGGCGCTTTCCAGCCTGGTGGAGTCCACGGGCCCCCGGTCGAAAAACGCGATCTCCCTGGGGTGCTTCGGGTCGGTCCAGTCGAAGACCGACACCCCCCCCTGATACCAGCCCTGGACCATGATATCGCGTCCGGGGACTGGGATGAGCGAACCGTTGTGGGCCACGCAGTTCTCGAACTGGGTCTGGGGTGCCGGCAGCTTGTAGTAGCTCTGGAAGACCATCGCGTTGCCGGCGAGCGAGAAGATCGCGTCGGCGCCCCACTCGGGTCTGTCGGTGGCGCGGCACTTGGGCAGACCGCCCCCGCCCCACTCGTCGGAGAAGAGGATCTTGGTGCCGTCGTTGTTGAACGTGGCCGAGTGCCAGTAGGAGAAGTTCGAATCGGCCACGGCGTCAATCCGCCTCGGGTTCACGGGGTCGCGGATGTCGAGCAGGAGGCCGTACCCTCCGCAGGCACCGCCGGCAAGGCCGAGGGCCGGATAGACCGTGATGTCGTGGCACTGGTTGGGTCCGGGGCGAGGCCCGTTCTGGGGTGCGTCCTGGTCCACGAACCTGGCGATAATGCGAGGGAGCGCCTCCCGCAGGGCAGCGCTATCGGCGGCGGTGGCCGCGCCGCTCCCCCCCCTGGCGCGCACCACGCTGTCGAGCAGGGGCCTGATGAACTGGGGCGGCAGGACGAACTCCATGCCGTTCACGTTGGCGGTGAAGGCGCCCGCAGCCCGCGCCGAGTCGGCGAAGCGCTTCGCGGCAGCGATGTCCTCCGGGGCCTCGCCGTGGCGGGGTGGGGCGACCAGCCCCTCGAAAATCCGGGCGTATCCGACGATCGCCGCCTGCTCGGGATGGGCCAGCGGGACCCGGATCACCTCGACCCGGAAGAGCGAGGAGTTCGGATCCTTGTCCGGGGCGAGCCGGGAACAGCCCGGGAGCTCGCTGGGAGAGCGCACCCCCGCGGAGCCGGAGATGTAGATGTAGACCACCGAGGTGTCGTTGGGATCGGGGACCACGGTGTGGGTATGGGATCCTCGGCAGGTCTGCACGTTGGCGACGTACTTCGGATGGGCGATGTCGCTGATGTCGAAGATCCGGATGCCCCGGATCCGTTCATCGCTCACGGTGTCGCGAATGCCCTGGGTGCCGCAGTCAAGCCGGCTGGAGGTGCCTTCCGCCGAGACAAAGAGCAGGTTCTGGTAGACCGACACGTCGCTCTGCGAGGCGGGGCAGAGATAAGCCGTCACCAGGGCGGGCTTCGCGGGATCGGACAGGTCCCAAACCTGGAACCCGTTATAGTTGCCCTGGATGACGTATTTCCCCTTGAAGGCGAGATCGGAGTTGGTGCTACCGATGAAGTCCTTCGACGGGGGCGTGTTGGAGACGAGGCGCATATTCCACGCCGCCTGGGCCGCCGTATTCATGGGGCCGGCGCGCAATCCGACCCGGGGGTCCGGGCGGGGGGCCGTAGTGGAAGCCGCAGCGCCGGCCGGGCCCGAGGAGCCGGCGCAGCCCAGCGCCACGAGGGACCCGGCGGCGAGCCCGAGGTAAAGGGAGAGGACGGAACGCAGTGGCGGTCGCGTGGCGGTCGCGTGGCGGGACGCGGTTGGACTCATGGGCGATACCTGCGATACGGTGTGGAGGGTGGCACGGAAGCGCGGCGGCGTTCCCTCACGGGCTGGCCTCCTCTGAGGCGGCGGGAAGCGCGGCCAGCATCTGCTGCATTCGCTCGATCTCGGTGGATTGATCGGCCTGGATGTCGGAGGCCAGCCGGAACACCGTCTCGTCCTGCCCGGCGCCGGGGTTGCTGAAGAGGCGGTCCACCATGGTGAGGGCGCCGCGGTGGTGGTGGATCATGTAGATGAGGAAGAGCCGATCGAACTCGGTGCCTCGGGCGGCGTCGAGCTCCGCCAGCTGATCCGCCGTGAGCATCCCGGGCATGAGCGGGCCATGCGAGTGCTCCATGCCGGCCATCGCGCGGGAGGTATCGGCGGGAACCGCCTCGCCCCGGTCCCGAAGCCATCGCTCCATCAGGTCGATCTCGTCCCGCTGCCCCACGACGATGCGCTGGCAGAGCCGCTGCACGCTCGGACTGGCCGCGTGAGTCGAGGCCCAGCCGGCGATCAAGACCGCCTGGGCATGGTGCTGGATCATGCCAGCCATGAAGGCCACGTCGGCTTGCGTGTACCCGGGGCGTGGTTGTGTCTGGGAGGAAGTGCCCTTCGCCGGTTCGGGCGACCGGCCTGCCTGGGCGCCGGCGGTGGCGCCGGCGCACGCGCCGAGGACAAGCACCGCCAAGAGAGTCGTTACCCTGCCGGCCGACCAGGTTCTCATCGAGCTGCACTCTCCGACGTCGAGTCCGGTGTTCGCATCCGCCCCCCGCCCCCCGCCCCCCGCAAGGGCATCGCGACTGAGGACGGGCGCGGGGCGGACGCGGAAAGTCGGTAGGTGGGTCCATAATAATCCCGCCTCCGGTCCTACGGGATTCTTCTCGATCGGTTTCGCGGGGGTCGCAGCCCGGGGCGCTGCCAGCGTCCGGGCCGGGTGGGGCCCGGGATCGGCGTACCCAACTCGTTGTTCGGCATCTGCTTTTGCCTCTCGGAGCTCAGCCTGGACGCCCGTCATCGGTATCAGCCGGGGCACAAGGCAGGCGAGGGACATGGCGTCGGGGTTGGCGCGGGTCCGAGGGCTCGGGCTCGGGCCGGAAGCCAGCCTCCGGGCTCGTCACGAGATCAGTGGGGGACCCGCGCCAGCGGAGCCGGCCGGCTCGCCAGCTTCGAGTCTGGGTCCGGCCTGCGTCAGCAGGGGGCACGGCGCGTGCTCATGGGGTGGCGGAGGCACCGCACGATGGAGGAGACCGCGCAATCGCCGTCGCAGGGCGATCAGGTCACGAATCCGCTGCTCGATCTCCCGCAGGTGGGTGGCGGCAAGCGCGCGCACTCGGTCACACGGGGCCACGCCCGTATTGACGAGCTCCATCAGTTCGCGGACCTCAGCGAGGCGAAAGCCGAGGCTCTGGGCGGCGCGCAGGAGCTGGAGCGCCACCGGGGCCTCGTCGTCATAGAGGCGGTAACCGGCGGCCGAGCGGCCGGCGGGCCGGAGCAAGCCTTGGGTCTCGTAATAGCGGATCGCCGAGGGGCGCACGCCCGTGCGTCGAGCGAGGTTCCCGATGGTGATCATCGAAGCCTCTTGACCTTCGAGTCGGGTTGAAGGTGTATCGTTCCCCCCAGGAAGGAGGTGAGTGCGATGACCAACATCAAGGTAACCCTGTGTCCCGCGTGCGGCGGGTGCCCCTCGCTGGAGATAACCGATGCCGGCGTGCTCATCGGGGAGGGCGACCAGCGCGCGAGGTTGACGCATGCGCAATGGAACGACCTGGTGCGCCGGGTGCTCGCGGGGGAGCTCAGAGAGGTGTAGGCTCGAGCGACAGCCAGTGGGTCGAGGAGCTGCGCCGAGAGTTCTTCGAGGCCAACGCGCGAGGCCGATTCCGGGTCTGGGTTCAGCCGGATCCGGGCGGGGCCTTCGCGTCAAGCAATTCCCGGACCCTGGTCGCGAGCTCCTCCGGCCCATACGGCTTGTTGAGCAGCTGGACGTCCCCGGTGAGCAATCCCTCACGCAGGGTCTCGGCTTCGGTGTAACCGGTGGTGAGCAGGATCCGGGTGCCGGGGTGGTGGAGTCGGATCTGGCGGGCCAATTCGGTTCCGCTCATCCCCGGCATGACAATGTCGGCGATCACGAGCTGGACCTCTCCCCGGTTGGCGTCCAGCGTCGCCAGCGCTTCCTGGCCGCCCCCTGCCACGAGCACCGTGTAGCCGACGCGGTCCAGCAGCCGGGCGGTGAGGGAACGGACGCCGGGGTCGTCGTCCACGACGAGCAGGCATTCGGTGCCGCGGGCCGGGGCTGGCGCTGATCTCGCCCGAGCCGGTGCCGGGCGCAGCTCGGTGGCCGGAAGGTAGATCGTGAAGGTCGTGCCCTTGCCGACCTCGCTCTCGACCCGGATATCCCCGCCGCTCTGTTTGACGATCCCGTGGACGGTCGCGAGGCCGAGGCCGGTGCCCTTGCCCGCCTCCTTGGTAGTGAAGAACGGCTCGAAGAGGCGCTGGCGGGTCGCCTGGTCCATGCCCGTCCCGGTATCTGTGACGGACAGTGCGGCATAGCGGCCCGCCAGGAGGCTCTCTTCCGCCGGGTGATGGCCGGGGCTGACGGTGAGGTTTCGGGTTTCGATCGTCAGGGTCCCGCCGCGCGGCATGGCGTCGCGGCTGTTGACGGCGAGGTTCAGGATGACCTGGTGGAACTGGGCCGGGTCCACGCTCACGGGTACCAGGTCCGGCGCGAGGCGCGTTACCAGGGTGATGTCCTCGCGCAGGAGCCGCCGGAGCAGGGTTTCCGCCTCGGTGACGAGGGAGTTCAGGCTGACGACTTCCGGCCGCAACACCTGCCTGCGGCTGAACGCCAGGAGCTGGCGCGTGAGCCCGGCGGCTTGGCTGCCGGCGTCGCGAATGGTGATCAGGTCGTTCCGGAGCGGCGCCCCCTCGGGGACTTCGGCGAGGGCGAGGTCGACCACCGAGTTGATCACGGTGAGAATGTTGTTGAAATCGTGGGCGATGCCGGCGGCGAGCCGCCCCACGCTCTCCATCCGTTGCACCTGGCGGAGCTGCTCCTCCGCCGCCTTCCGGTCGGTGATGTCGCGGGCGACTCCGACGATGCGCTCGGCGGCTCCGGTCGGGCCCCGGACCGGAAACCCCTGGTCGCGGATCCAGCGGACTCCGCCTCCGGCGATGATCCGATACTCCTCGTCGTAGGCGTTGTGAGACGCGACGACGCGGAGCACGCGGTCGCGGTCGTCCGGGTGAATGGAGTCCACCCAGCTTTGGCGCGAGGCGTAAAGGCTTTCCCGGGAGCGGTTCCACACCTTTTCGTAGGCCGGGCTCACGTAGAGGACCTGGTTCTCCGCGGGGTCGAGAATCCAGAAGACCTCCTGAATCGTTTCGGCGAGTTCCCGGAACCGTTCCTCGCTCGCGCGGAGAGCCTGCTCGGCCTCCCTCCGTTCGAGGTCGCGCTGGTGGACTTCGAGGGCGAAGGCGATATCTGCGGCCAGGTCGCCCAGGAGTCCCAGCTCCTCCTCGTTGAAGAAGCCGGCCTCGGCGGCGTAGACGTTGAGGGCCCCGATGGTCCGATTCTTGACTCGCAGCGGGAATGCGGCGGCGGCC
>JBBIMQ010000147.1:0-1367 GCA_037444345.1 Gemmatimonadota bacterium
GTCGCCCTGGACCAGCGGCTCGAGGCCGGGGCGATTCTCCGGGCCCGCCGCGCCAGCCGGACGCCTGGCCGCTCCGCGCGCGATGGCGACGCCTGACCGTCTGGTCCGCCTGCCCAAGGCCGAGCTGCACGTTCACCTGGACGGTTCCCTGCGCGCCGAGACCTTGCTCGAACTGGGCCGCGCGGCCGGGTTGCCGCTCCCGGGGGCGACGCCCCAGGATCTCCGGCGGCGCATGCGGGCCGCCGGGGCCGGCTGACTGGCTTCGTACCTGAACCGCTTCGAGCGCTCGGTCGCCGTCCTGCAGACCCCCGAGGCGCTGGAACGGGTGGCGCGGGAAATGGTGGCCGACGCCGCGCGCGACGGCGTCCGCTACCTGGAGGTGCGGTATTGCCCCGAGCTCTCCCGTCGCCGCGGGCTGTCGCTCGACGAGGTTATCGAATCCGTGGCTCGAGGCCTGGGCCGTGGGGCAGAGGAGCACGGCATCAAGACGGGCCTCATCTGCTGCACCCTGCGGCACTACCCGCCGGAAGTCTCCGAGACGATCGCCGACGCGGCGGTGCGTCACCGCGCCCGCGGGGTGGTCGGCTTCGACATCGCAGGAGGCGAAGCCGACTGGCCGGCCCGGCCCCACGCCCCCGCCTGTGCCATCGCGGCCCGGGGCGGGCTCGGCGTCACGGTGCACGCGGGCGAGGCGGCGGGGGCGGACTCGATCCGGGAGGCGCTGTTCGACTGCCACGCCGACCGGATCGGCCACGGCACCCGGCTCGCCGAAGACCCCTCGCTGCTGGAGTACGTGCGCGACCGCGAGATCCCGCTCGAGATCAACCTCACCTCCAATGTCCAGACCGGTGCCGTGCGGGACCTCGCCTCGCACCCGGTCCGGCGCTACCTCGACCAGGGTCTCACTCTCACGCTCGGTACCGACAACTGGCTGATCAGCGGGGTTACGCTGTCAGGCGAATACCATCTGGCGGCCACCCGGCTGGGGATGAGTCCCTCGGAGCTCCGGGTCCTGTTGCTCAACGGGTTCCGCTCCGCCTTCCTGCCGCTTCCGGCGCGGCAGGCGCTGCTCGCCCAGGCCCGCGGCGAGCTGGAGGCGTGGTGCTGAGCGCAGGCGACGCGGCTGGCGCCGCGCGGCGGGTGAGCGAGTGGCTCGCCGGGCGGCGGCCTCGCGTCGCGGTGGTTCTGGGATCGGGGATGGGTGGCCTCGCCCGCCGCCTTGCCGACCCGATCCAGCTTGCCTATCAGGAGATCCCCGGCTTCCCGCCGGCGGGCGTGGCCCGCCCCCAGCGCCCCCGGGTTGCACGCCCGCACGGGGGAGTGCGCCTCGAACGCCCCCCCGCGCGGGGTGGCCGCCCCCCCCCCCC
>JBBIMQ010000147.1:1377-4269 GCA_037444345.1 Gemmatimonadota bacterium
CCCGGCTGCCCGCCGGGGGGGGTGGCGGGCCACCTGGGCGCCGTGGGGGCGGGCCGGCTGGGGGAGGTGCCGGTCGTCTGCCAGAGCGGGCGGTTTCACGTCTACGAAGGACACCCGCCCGCCCGGGCCGCCTTTCCCGTTCGCGTCCTTGCCCGGGTCGGCATCCGGACCCTGGTTCTGACCAACGCGGCCGGCGGCATCAATCGAACTCTGGAGGCCGGCTCGCTCATGCTCATCGCCGACCACCTGAACCTGGCCTTCCGGAGCCCGCTGGCGGGCCCCGCCATCCCGGGCGAGGAGCGGTTTCCCGACCTGTCCGAGCCCTACGATGCGGGTCTACGGGCGCTCGCGCGGGCGGTGGCGCGGGAGCGGCGGATCCCGCTGGCCGAGGGCTGCTACGCCTGGATGCTCGGGCCGAGCTACGAGACTCCGGCCGAGATCCGCATGCTGGACCGGCTGGGCGCCGACGCGGTGGGAATGTCCACCGTTCCCGAGGTCATCGTGGCCCGCGCCTGCCGGCTCCGCGTCCTCGGCCTCTCGCTCATTGCCAATCGGGCGGCCGGGCTTTCCCCGGGCCCGGTCACCCACGAGGAGGTGCTGCGGGAGGCGGAACGCGGGGCGGAACGGCTGGCAGCGTTGATCGAAGGCGTGGTCGAGCGGCTCCCGGAGGAAGACGATTGAGATCCGATCGTCCGCCAGCGCTCTACCGGGGCGGCGCGTCGTCCGGGGCGGGCACGGTATGGTTCAGCGGCCCATGGCCCCGGCCCAGGCCCGGTGCTGCGGCCAGCGCGCGCTGGACGAACTCGAGGCCGTGGCACACCGCGGTGCGGAGGTCCCGACCCCGGGCAAGCCCGGCCGTGATCGCGGCCGAAAGCGTGCAGCCGGTGCCGTGGGTCGAGGAGGTCGGGAGCCGGGGCCGGACGAATTGTTCGGCGCCCTCCCGGGTCACCAGCACGTCGGTGACCATGGGGCCCGGCAGGTGCCCGCCCTTGACCAGGGCGGCCCCGGCGCCGAGCTCGAGCAAGCGGCCGCCGGCCCGGACCATGCCCTCGGGGTCCCGCGCCGTGATCCCGGTGAGGATTTCGGCCTCGGGAAGATTCGGCGTCACCAGGACGGCCAGGGGGAGCAGGTCCGCCCGGAGGACCGCCACCGCGTCGTCGGTGAGGAGGCGGTCCCCCGAGCTGGCCACCATCACCGGATCGCAGACATAGTTCGGCCAGCCGTATTCGGCGATCTTGCGCGCCACCAGGGCTGCCAGCGCCGCGGTGGCCAGCATCCCGGTCTTGAGGGCGGCGGGCGGAAGGTCCTCGGCCAGGGCGGCGAGTTGCGCCTCGAGCATCGCTTCGGAGACCGGCTCGACGGCTCGCACCCCGCGGGTGTTCTGGGCGGTGAGCGCCACGATCGCGCTGGTGCCGAACACCCCGAACTGATGAAAGGTCTTGAGGTCGGCCTGGATGCCGGCCCCGCCGCCCGAGTCCGAGCCTGCGATGGTGAGCGCGATCTTCACAAGTCGAGCCCGATGCGCGGAACCCTGCTGAGCACGATCCAGGACCTCCACCGCCGCCGGGGCCGCGAGCGCCGGGGTCTGGCCCTGGCCGAAGGGATCCGGCTGGTCGAGGAGGCCCTGGCGGCGGCGATTCCGATTCGGGGCACCGCGGTGGCGCCCGCGCTGGAAGCTACCAGCCGCGGCAGAGCGCTCAAGGCGGCGCTGGCCCGCGCCGGGGTGCCGCTCGAATCGCTGGACGATCGGACTCTGGCCGAGCTCGCCACCACCGAGCATCCCCAGGGAGTGATTGCGGTGGTGGAGCCCCCGCGCTGGTCCCTGGAGGACATCCGCCCCGGGCCCCGGGGCGCGGTCCTGGTGCTCGACGCCGTGCAGGATCCCGGCAACGTGGGTGCCCTGGCGCGGGCCGCGCTCGGACTCGGTGCTGCCGGTCTGGTGGCGTTGCCCGGCACGGCGGACCTCCACAACCCCAAGGTGCTGCGCGGCAGCATGGGCGCCTTGTTCCGCCTGCCGTGCGCCCCGGCGGACGTGGCGGCCTTGCTCGCCTGGGCCGATCGGATGGGGGTTGCCATCTGGGCCAGCGGAGTGGAAGGTTCGCCCGTCGGCTCGGTGCTGCGCCGGGGTCCGGTCGCGCTGGTGGTGGGGAACGAGGGCGCGGGGATCAGCCCGGCCCTGGCGCGGCACGCGGCCGCCACCGTCACCGTTCCCCTCGCCGGGCCGGTCGAATCCCTGAACGTGGCCGTCGCGGCGGGCATCCTGCTCTACGAGGTACTGCGTGAGCGATGAGACCTTCGTCGTGGGCGTGGCCGGGTTGGTGGGCGCCATGGTGGGAAGCTTTCTCAACGTCTGCATCCTGCGCTGGCCTCGCGATCAGTCGGTGGTGACGCCCCGCTCCCGCTGCCCCGGCTGCGGCGCAAACATCGCCTGGTTCGACAACATCCCGATTCTCTCCTGGCTCCTCCTGCGCGGCCGCTGCCGGAATTGCCGGCAGCGGATCTCGGTCCAGTATCCCCTGGTCGAGCTCGCCACCGCGGTCATCTGGGCGGCCATGGCTGCCCACTACGCGCCCGCCCTCCGCGCGCTGTCAGGCGCCGTGTTCTTCACCATCCTGCTCGGGATTGCGATGACCGATGCCCGGGACTACCTGATCCCCGACCAGTTCAGCCTGGGCGGGCTCGGCCTGGGGCTCCTGTTCAGCCTTCCGGCGGGGTTCGACGGCATCGCCACCGCGCTGGCCGGCGCGGCCACCGGGTTCGCCGTGCTCTGGACGGTGGGGGCGATCGGCACCCGCCTCTTCAAAGAAGACGCCATGGGCGGGGGCGACATCAAGATGATGGCGATGGTCGGCGCTTTCGTGGGCTGGCAGGGTGTGCTGCTCACCATCTTTC
>JBBIMQ010000147.1:4280-7136 GCA_037444345.1 Gemmatimonadota bacterium
GGCCGGCACGGTGGTCGGCGTCCCGCTCTCGCTCCTCCTCCGGCACCACCTCCAGCGGAGCGAATCCGGCAAGGTGCACCTTCCGTTCGGTGTCTTCCTCGCGCTGGGGGCCGCCGTCACCTTCCTGGCGGGCCCCGCCCTCGTCGCATGGTACCGCGATTTCGTGCTGCATCCCTGAGCGGGGTCGCGCTCCTCCTGCTCGGCGCCTGCCGCGGGCGGCCTCCGGGTTCCGAGGAGCAGGTGGTCCGCGGGCTGGTGGACAGCCTGAGGCCCGCGGTCGAGCGGGCCGTGGGGCTCCGGTTCCGCGCCCCCCCCCGCGCCGAGGTGCGGAGCCGCGATCAGGTGCGGGCCTATCTGGTGCAGAAGCTCGATCAGGAGCTGCCCCCCGCCAAGGCCCGCGGGCTCCAGGCGGCCTACCGGCTGCTCGGGCTCCTGCCGGACAGCGTGGAACTTCGCCCCCTGCTGCTGGACCTCTTCACCGAGCAGATCGTGGGTTACTACGAGCCGGACTCGACCACGCTGTTCGTCGTGGCCCATGCCAGCCGCGAGGTGCTCCGGCTCACCGTGGCCCACGAGCTGGTGCACGCCCTCCAGCACCAGTACCTCCCCCTCGATTCCATCCTGGAGCAGCGCGGTGACAACGACCGCCTGAGCGCGGCCCAGGCCGTGCTCGAGGGGCAGGCCACGCTGGCGGGACTCCAGGTGATCGTGCCGGACCAGAACCTGTTCGCCATGCCCCAGTTCTGGGAGACCTACCGCTCGCAGCTCCGGGCCCAGCAGGCCGCGATGCCCGTCTTCGCCCGGGCCCCCCGACTGATCCGGGAAAGCATCCTCTTCCCCTATCTCGCCGGCGCCGACTTCCTGCGCTGGTGGGCCGGCTCCGAGCTCCGCGACACGGTGCCGTTCGGCCGGCGGATGCCGGTCTCCACCGAGCAGATTCTTCATCCCGACCGCTACGGGCGCGGCGACATCCCGATCGTCCTGCGCTTCACCAGCCCCGGCCGCGACCTGCTGTACGAGGACGTCATGGGGGAGTTCGACATCCGGGTGCTGGCGGCCGATCTGCTCAACGCGGCCGAGGTCACGACCCCGGTCCCGCTGGGATGGGGCGGCGACCGGTTTCGGGTCTTCGAGTCGCCGCTGGGCCCGGCGCTGGTCTGGTACCTGGCCTTCGACGACCAGCTCTCGCGGCTGCGGTTCCTCACCGGTACCGGGCTCCGGCTGGAGAAGCGCCGCCGCCTGGGCTACCGGATGGAACTCTCCCGCGTGGAGCTGAGCGGCCACCCCGGTGTGCGCATCGTGCTGGCACCGGATCGGTGGGAAGGCTGGGGGTCGGTGGCGGAGGTGGAGGTGATGCCTAGTTCCATCCCCCCTGCTGCTCGCCGCGCTCCACCAGGACCGCCGTGATCGCGCGGGCGGAGCTTGCGGCGACGTCGAGCACGGTGGCGAGGAACTCGAGTCCCAGCCGGATCTCCTCGTCGCTCAGGCCGCGAGCGGCCTGCACCGCCGACCGGGGCCCGCGGACCAGCGCCTCGGCCAGCTGGTCGGCCACCCGGGCGCCGATGGCGGTCCGGGCGTCGGGTGCCTCGCCGGGGAAGGGGGGACTCGGTCGCACCGGCCCAAGCTAGCCCCCGAGCCTCAACCGAACGGCATCCCGCGCCCGGTTCAACCGAACGCGAGGTGGACCGCCCAGGCCGCCGCGCCCACCAGCCCGCCCAGGGCGTAGCCCAGCCGCACGATCGTGTCCAGCTCGCGCTGGATCACACCGCGGATGATCTCCTCCACCCGCTGGGTCGAGAACCCGAGCACCTTCTGCTCCACCATTTCCTGGACCTGGAGGTGGCTGATCACGATCGGCATCTGCTCCATCACCCAGCCCCAGGCCGCGTCGGAGGCGGCGCGCGCGATTTGTTCACCGGCGCCGGGACCCAGCCAGTCCTGCAGCTGGCCCACCGGGCGGTCGAGCAGGGCCCGAGCCGCAGCCTGCACGCTCTCCTCGATCCAGCGCCGCCCGCCCGGGCTCGCGATGACCTCGCCGGCGAGTCCGGCGAGCGCCGCCGCGGGCACCGCCCGCAGTACCTCCCCCCAGGTCCGCCGGTTCGCCTCCGCCAGGAACCGGTCGAAGGCATGGGTCAGGACTTGCCGGCTGCCCTCGTACCGGAGCCCCCGCGCGATGCCCGCGGCGATGCTCCGCGCCAGGGCTTCCCGGCGGCCGGGATCCAGCCGGCGGATCCGCTCGCCTAACGGGACCCGGAGCGCACCCTGCAGGGCCTCCGCGATCGCCTGGCGCACCTGGTGCTGCATCGCCCCACCCCTGAGGGCCGCCGCCAGGCGGTCCGCCCCCTCCGCCGCGAAGGCGTCCAGCAGCCTGCCGATGGCGCGGTCGGTGACCACCAGCCGGGCCAGCAGCCGCTGGTGCAGCATCAGGTCCCGGATGGCGCGCTCGATTCCGTCGCGGACGATCGCCTGGACCTGGAGGCGGACGGCCGGGTCCTGCAAGGCGTCCCCTACCCGCTCGATGAGACCTGGTAACAGGTCCATCAGGGCCTGCTCCACGGCCGCGACCAGGCCCGGGGGCAGGCGGTCGAGCAGCGGCTGGTCGTCGGCTGTCAGGCGCTCCAGCTCGCCCGCCACGAATCGTTCGACTGCGCCCTCCAGTTCGGCGCTCTCGACCAGCCTCCGGGTCCACCCCTCGAGCTCCGCCCGGAGCCGCGCCTGCTCGGCTTCGCTCAGTGCCTCGCCCACCGGCCGCTCGCCCAGCTCGGCTGCCAGCCGCTCGACCAGCGCTGCCACCCCGCCGGCGAACTCGGGACCGGACGCCCAGGCCGCCGCCCGCTCGGCCAGGCGGGCGGCCAG
>JBBIMQ010000148.1:0-7133 GCA_037444345.1 Gemmatimonadota bacterium
CGGCTCGGCCTCCGCCCCGGCCTCGAGCTCGGTCTCCGGCGGCGGCGTCCGGCGGCCCGTGGATCGCCGGCCCGGGGCGGCCGGCGGGGGGGATGGGGGAGGAGCCTCGACCGGGGTCAGTGCGTCAATCGCGGCCAGCGCTCGCGTGTTCTCCGGGTCGTGCTCGGCCACCCGGCGATACACCGCCAGCGCCTTGTCCACCGCCCCCACCCGCACCAGGGCGTCGGCCAGCTCAAGGTAGGCGTCCACCAGCCGGCTCCGGTCACCGGTCCGGAAGGCAACCTCGACCCGCTTCTGGTGGTAGCGCACCCCGTTGGGCTCGAGCCGGATCAGTTCCTCGATCAGACCGCTCGCGTGGAGCCAGTCCTCCCGGGCCTCGTAGCCCGAGAGGGCAAGCTCCAGCTCTTCCTGGCCGCGCAGCGTCTCGCCGGAGGCGATCAGCGCCTCCCCCAACGCCCGGTGGGCCTCGGGATCGTCGGGATCCTCCAACACCCGGTCCTCGAGCTCGGGGATGGAGGGGGTGGGTGGCGCCTCGATCTGGAGCAGGGACACTCGCCCGCCCTCCCCCCCTTCGGCCTCGCCGACCTCCGGCTGGATCAGCTCGAGGTCCGGCGCGGTGCTCCCGGCCTCGGAGCCACGGGACGGCTCTTCCTCGAGGTCCAGGGTGAGCTCCCCGGCCAGCTCCGGCGAGATGTCCAGCGGATCGGGGAGCAGAACGTCCCGCGCCGAGGGAGAAGCTCCGAGGTCGTCGCCCAGCTCCGTGCCTCGCTCCAAGCCCAGGTCGGATGGCGCCGCCTCCAGTTCCACACTGTCCGGCAGGGGTTGATCGAGTTCCAGGCCCTCCAGGGGGGTGACACCCTGCAGCGGTTCCGGTTCCACCTGGGTTGGCTCGAAGCCCAGGGCGCGGGCGATGTCGCCGGCCGCCGTGGCCTCGAGCCGGGCCTCGTCGCTCACCGGCTGGACCGGCTCCAGCGTGAGGGGCGTGTCCACCAGGCTCGAGGTCTCGACCTGGAGCGGCTCGGGCGCCGGCGGCGGCGATTCCTCCGTCACATCAATCAGGGGAAGTCCCGAAGGCGGCATCGGCCCTTTCGTGCTCGGGCGCCTCGCCTCGCTCTTGCGGCCCAGGGGGGATGGCACCGTCTTCCGGGGGCCTCGACCGGCCCGCTGCCCGGGCGACTCGACCCCGGTATCGAGGAAAACCAGCTCGCCGCCCTTCGGCCGTGCGGCTCCCTTCTCTCCCCCGCCCTCCTCCTGCTCCAGCGCCTGCAGTTTCATGAGCGTCTTGCGGGCGCCCACGGTGTCGCCGCGGGCTTCGAGATCGCTGGCGAGCTTTTCCAGCTCCTCCCGGGCCTCGGCGTTCCGAGACGAGGCCCGGAGCAGCTCGACCAGCATCAGCCGGATGTCCTTGTTGCCCGGGAACTGGTCGGCGAACTCGCGGAGCGCCTTGAAGGCCGCGTCGAGTTGGCCCAGAGCATTCATCCGCTCCAGGTACTCGAGCAGGTTTTTCTTGGCGTCAATGACGACGTTCTTGCGGGCGTGGAGATAGGCGAGTTTGAGATAGACCTGGATCCGGCCTGGATTCACCCGCAGAATCTTGCCGCAGAGGGCGATGGCGTTGTTGTAGAAGCCCTGCTCGCCGTAGAGGTCCGCCGCCCGCTCGTAGGCCTGAACCGCAGCACCGGGCTCGTTGGCCTTGAGGTAGAGGTCTCCGACCCGGTTGTAGATGGCGAGGTCGGGCACCGGATCGTGGCCGGCCTCGAACTCTCGGATCGCTTGGAGATAGACCTCGATGGCCCGCCGCCACTCCTCTTTCTGCTCGTACTTTCGCGCCGCGTCCTTGAGCTTCTCGAAGTTCATCCGGCGGGACCGGTAGGGTGTCAAACCGTCAGCGAGATCGGCACTTGGAAGATACGGGCGCCTTTCGGCACTAGCAAGGCAAACCGGGCGCGGGGTCGAGCGCGCCGGAGGTCACGAGCGCTGCCACCCGCTCGAGGTCGGGCCCCGGGGCGCGGTCGTCGCCCAGCGGCGCAACACCTCCGGCCGAATCGCGCAGCCGGTGGTACAGTCGCTCGACGCCCCGTCCCGGGCGGAGCGGGCGAAGGAACTCCAGCCCCTGGGCGGCACAGAGCAACTCCGCGGCCACGACTCGGCGCGCGTTGTCCAGAATGCGGCGGGCCTTGAACGCGGCGGCCATGCCCATCGGGACGAAGTCTTCCTGGTTGGCGTCGGTCGGGATGGAGCCGATGCTCGCCGGCACGGCGAGCGTCCGGCTTTCGGCCACCAGCGAGGCCGCCGTGATCTGCACCATCATGTACCCGGAGCAGAGTCCGGGATCGGGAGTGAGAAAGGCGGGCAGCCCCTGGGAGAGATCGGGATTCACCAGGCGCTCGACCCGCCGCTCCGCGATCGCCTGGAGGGTGGTGAGCGCGATGGCGAGCACATCCAGTGCCTGGGCCACCGGCTGGCCGTGGAAGTTGCCCCCGGACAGCACCGCCCCGTCCTCGAAGACGAGCGGATTGTCGGTGGAGGCGTTCAGCTCGATGGTCGCCGTCTCGCGCGCGAACCGGATGGCGTCGGCCACCGCCCCCAGGACCTGGGGGGTACAGCGGACGCTGTAGGCATCCTGGACCCGCGGGTCGTTCTCGCGGTGCGACTCGCGAATCTCGCTGTGTTCGAGCAAGGCCCGCATGAGTTCGGCCGCGCGGCGCTGTCCGGGGTGCGGCCGCGCGTCGTGAATGCGGGGATCGAGCGCGGTGGGCGTCCCCCGCAGCGCCTCGAGACTCATGGCCGCCGCCCCGACTGCGGTACGCCAGAGGCACTCGGCGTCGTGGATCAGGAGGGCCAGCACCGCCGTCTGGGCCTGGGTGCCGTTGATGAAGCTGATCCCCTCCTTGGGGGCGAACCGGAACGGCTCCAGCCCTGCCGCCGCGAGCGCTGGCCCGGCAGGCCCGCGCCCGAGACCGCCCCGGCCCGGTTCCGAACCGCCGCGTTCCTGCAGCACCTCGCCCTCGCCCATGAGCACGAGCGCGATGTGGCTGAGCGGTGCGAGATCGCCGCTCGCTCCCACGCTCCCCTGCTCCGGGACCACCGGGACAATACCGGCGTTGAGCAGCGCCACCAGCGCTTCGACCAGCGCGGGCCGCACCCCGCTGGTGGGCCGGAGCAGCACGTTGGCACGGAGGAGCATGGCCGCGCGCACCACGTCGGGGGGAAGCGGCGCTCCGACACCGGCCGCGTGGCTCCGGATCAGGTTGGCCTGAAGCGTCTCGAGCCGATCGGCCGCGATCCGGACGTTGGCCAGTTTACCGAACCCCGTGTTGATCCCGTAGATGGTCTCGCCCCGGGCCATCGCGCGCTCCACCAGGCTGCGGCTCCGCCCGAGTGCGGCGACGGCTGCGGGATCGAGCCCGACACGGATCTCCGGTGCACGGGCGATGCGAACGACATCGGCGATGGAGAGCGACGAACCGGTCAGCGTCAGGTCGGGCATGGGGGGAACGTAGAGAGGCGACCTGGCAGGTCAAGGGAAGCCTCACGACAGCGGCGGATCGAAGCACGGCGCGTGCAATTTGCCGCCATCCCCCGATCCGCCGACCTCCTGGCCGGTCAATCCTCGAGTCGCCTCCCCGCCCCGGCCCCGATCCTCGCTCAGGGCCCGGCGACCAGAAGCTCCGGGTTGCCGTGGTCGGTCTGGAAGGCCCAGTCCAGAATGAGGAAGGTCTGTCCCACGTGGGTCACCCGGACCGCGCCATAGCGCGGGAATCCGTCGGCTGCGGCGGTCTCGAAGACATAACCCCACCCGGGCAGCGCTTCGACCCCGTTGCGGCCGTAGGTCACGTTGGGCGCCACGTCTATGCTGGTGAGGTCGGCCACCGGAGTGTTGCCGTACACCACGACTCCCGTGCCGGCCCGCACCGGGGTGAGGAACAGGGCGCCGTTCGGGTCGCGCTCGACGGAGAAGTCGGCCAGACCGGAGGAGCCGGAAACCACCAGGCCGAGCTCGCCAGGATCCGCCCCAAGATCGCCGTCGAGATCGCGCCAGAAGCGGAAGCCACTGCCCTGGTCCTGCACCTGCCTGGCATACAGGACGATGTTCCGCGCGTCGGGACGCGGGGTATCGAAACGGATCGGCGACCAGAGACTCTCGTACCCCTCGACGCTGATCGCCGCCACTGCGAAGCACCGCGACACCCCGTTGGCGAGGGCCCCGGCCACGAACTCTGGAGCCACGGTCGTGCCTTCGAGCGACCAGGTGGCGCCGCACCGGTTGGCATCGAGGTCGTACGATGTACTGTAGACGCGGTACGTGGCGAAGCGGGTGGGGTTGCGCTGAAACGGGTTGTCGCTCCACTGGAGCGCGATCGCGCCGTTCAGCGTGGTGCTGGCCAGCGTGAGGGGCGCCTCCAACGCCAGCCGCTCGTCAATCGTCACCACCGCGCTCGGCGCGCTCTCGCCCCCGGCCACGTCCTCCGCGGTCACGTAGTACTGGAGATGGGGAATGCCCTCGTCGTGAAAGGAGTTGGAGGTGGTGGACCCTCGCAGCCGATAGCCCTCCGAGGTCGAGGCCCGGGAATACACGTGCCAGACCGCGAGGTCCGGATCGTCGCTCCAGTCCCAGTGCAGCACGATGGACGCCGGTGCCCCGGGCGTACCGCTCGGCTCCAGCACGTAGAAGACATTGGCCGGGGGAGGGAGCAACCCTCCGCCCGGGGCGATCACCTGGGTTTCGCGGCAGGCCCCGAGGCCCAGCAGCGAGACCACCAACCACCCGCGGCGCATGACTGTCTCCGGTCGGGAACCGCTGGCTCCGCTTGCAGGCAGAGTGCCGTTCCGGCCCAGCCGTATAACTTCTTGTCAAAGAAATGGTTATGGACTGGGAGTCGGACGGGGGCGGTGTCCTCGGGTGGAGACGGAGCGGACGGGCGGAGTCGCCAAGCCGGGTCGCCGCGGGGGTCTCCGGGCAAGATTGCGGGCTCGGGACTCGCTCTCCTCCGGACCCCGCCGCGCTTCGACCGGGCTCCCGTTCCGCCGGCCGGGACTCACCGCTCGATCGAGGTCTGGTTGTAATCGAACTTGATGTCCGGCAGGTCCGACAGATAGATGGAGAAGAAGAAGGCGAAGTTCCCGTTGGCGTTCCGCGTGAAGTTGAACGCGGCGCGCCACTCGTGCAGCCAGCGCTCCAGGCGAACCACCTGGGTCTCGAACTCTCGCCTGGTAATGTTGTACTGGGTGGACCACGACACCGTCCAGAACGGCGTGGGCGAGAAGCTGGTCGCGAAGGCGAGGCTCTGGCGCGGTTCGGGGGTGGGCCCGGTACCGGTCGGCCGGGATCGCGACAGGTTGTAGTTGAGGTTGGCGGTGAAGCGGCGAGAGGTCGCGACCCCCATGAACTGATCCGAGGAGTAGAAGGAGGGCGGTCGGGCGTTGCGGCTCTGGTTGGCCACCGAGGAAGCCGGGAGCGGCTCCGGCTCCTGTCCCACCTCGGCTCCCTTCCCGCCCAGCCCGAGGAGGCCGAGTAGCGCCTTGAGCGTGTTCTCCGAGAGGGCGAAGCTGGCGCTCACCTGAGTCAGGAAGGGGTCGAACGCCGAGGTGTCCACCCCCGCCTGCCCGCGCCAGAGGTCGTGGGTGAGGCTCAGGTTGAAGTTCGGCACGAGGTCGCTCTGGAACGTGTTGCTCACGGTCTGGGTGACCCACCCGGTCCGCCCGGGTTTCTTGGCCTGCTCGAAGTCGTACTGGATGGCCGAGGTCTGGATGCCGAGCAGGCGGTACTTGCGGGGTGGCGCGCTGGTCGTGTCGGCGGCGCGCCGTTCCTTGGCCTCGAAGTTCTGGGAGAGGCCCAGGCTCAGAGTCTGGGTGGGATCGCTCCGGAGCCGGACCGGCTGTCCCGGCTGGGCGATGGCGCGAGCGAATTCGGCATTGATGTTGGCCGCCGGGCTGTAGTTGTAGGTCAGGCTCGGCGAGAGCGAGAGGCGCAGCCGCTCGATCGGCCCGAAGCCCGGGAAGAAGGCGAAGAACGTGGGCGTCGAGGCCACCGACAGGCTGAAGCGCTTGCCCTGCCGGACCCAGTCGCCCCCGGTACTGCGATTCCGGAGCAGGAAGGGCTGCCCCGGCACCGCATTGGCGATCCCGACCGCGGGCTGCAGCTTCCAGCTCCCCCGGAAGAGGGTGGGCAGGTTGATCCCGGTGTCCCAGTTGAGCGAGCTCGCGAAATCGCCGGTGAAGACCCGGGTCACCGTGACCGAATCGGTCGGATCGGGGGTGGTGGAGTCCGGCACGGTAAACCGCACCACCTGCCGCCCGTCCAAGCGCCGGTCCGAGTAGCTCAGGGCGTTGCGCCAGTTGAACCCGCCGAACCGGAGGGGCGTGTCGAGATTCACCGCCGTGGTCCGCTGGTCGGACGTGAGCGCGATGGTGTCCGCCAGCCCGCCCGGCAGCACCCGCACGAGCCGGGTCGCGAGCGGGGTATTGAGGGCGTAGTCGTTGGTGACCGTGAGCGCGGGCGACCAGGTGACACTCGGCGCCAGGTCAAGCGGCTTGGGGGAGATCGCGAGCGCCGGAAGCTGCATGGTGGCGCTCTTGTCGTTCAGGTTTTGCCGCCGGTTGCCGCCCAGGCTCAGCGAGCCCCAGGGATACCGCTTCGAAAAGTTGGCCGAGCTCAGGATCTGCTGGGTCGAGAGCACGGGATCCACCGCGTTCCGGCTCACGATCCGGGTGTTGCTGGCGTAATTGAGGCTCAGGTTGAGCGAGGTGGTCAGGTTGAAATTCTGGCGGTGGTCCCAGCGAACGTTGGTCGAGGACGATCCCCCGCTTTCGTCCTGCCGGTTGTACCCCAGCGCCCCGCTCATGAAGCGGTCGAGCCAGCGATACTGCCCGCTCACCCCGTATTGCACATAGCGGTTGGAGAACCAGTCGAGCCGGGCGGTGAGATCGAGGTAGTCGTTCGGAGCCCAGTAGTAGCCGATGTTGGTGATCTGGCGGTTGTACCCGGGATCCTGCCGCACGATGTCGTTGAGCCCGAACCGCGGAATGAGAATTCCCGACCGGCGCCCGCTCCGGCCGTCCTGGAAGACGAAGGGCAACCAGAGCACCGGGACGTCGCGGACGTAGAGCACGGCGGGGCGGGCCACCATGAT
>JBBIMQ010000149.1:0-7051 GCA_037444345.1 Gemmatimonadota bacterium
CCACGGTGCCAACCGCCTGGGGCCGAGTCCCCTGATGCAGGGGCTGGCGGACGGCTAATTCATCATCCACCCCACCATCGGCGATTACCTGGCGGGGGCCCGGCTGGGGAAGGTCTCCCCCGACCATCCGGCCTTCCGGGATGCCGAGGCCGAGGTGGCCGAGCGCACCGCGCGGCTGCTCCGGATCGGGGGCAAGCGCACCGTGGACAGCTTTCACCGAGAGCTCGGCAAGCTGTTGTGGGAGCATTGCGGGATGGCACGGAGTGCGAGCGGTCTGCGTCAGGCACTGGCGGCCATCCCCGCGCTGCGCGAGGAGTTCTGGACCAACGTGAACGTGCCGGGGAGCGCCAGCGAGCTCAACCAGGCGCTGGAGAAGGCGGGCCGGGTGGCGGATTTTCTGGAATTCGCCGAGCTCATGTGCCGGGACGCGCTCCACCGGGAGGAGTCGTGCGGGGGGCACTTCCGGGTGGAGTACCAGACCCCGGACGGGGAAGCCCGCCGCGACGACGAGCGGTTCTGCTACGTCGCAGCCTGGGAATACCAGGGCCCGGATCGGGAGCCGGTGCTCCACCGGGAGCCGCTGGTGTTCGAGAACGTGGAGCTCACCGCGCGCAGCTACAAGTGACATGAACCTGACCCTCCACATCTGGCGCCAGCCCGCCCCAGGGGCTCCCGGCCGCTTCGTCCGCTACGAGGCCCGGGACATCAACCCCCACATGTCGTTCCTCGAGATGCTCGACGTGGTGAACGAGCGCCTGATCGAGCAGGGCGAGGAGCCAATCGCCTTCGATCATGACTGTCGCGAGGGGATCTGCGGGTCCTGCGGGATGATGATCAACGGGGTGGCCCACGGCCCGATGAAGGGCACGGCGACCTGCCAGCTCCACATGCGGAGCTTCCGGGACGGCGAGACGATCTACATCGAGCCCTGGCGGGCGGGCGCCTTCCCGGTGATCAAGGACCTGGTGGTGGACCGCAGCGCGTTCGACCGAATCATCGCCGCGGGCGGCTACATCAGCGTCAACACTGGCGCGGCCCCCGAGGCCAACACCATCCCGGTCCCCAAGCCGGACGCGGAGCGCGCCATGGATGCGGCGCAGTGCATCGGCTGTGGTGCCTGCGTGGCCGCCTGTCCCAACGCCTCCGCGATGCTGTTCACCGCGGCCAAGGCGGGACACCTGGGGATGCTCCCCCAGGGCCAGCCCGAGCGGTATCGCCGCGCGCTCGCCATGGTGGCGCAGATGGACCAGGAGGGGTTCGGCGCGTGCACCTGGCACGGCGAGTGCCAGGAGGCGTGCCCCAAGGAAATCAGCATTGACTGGATCGTGCGGCTCTATCGGGACTATCTCGTGGCCTGCGTCACGGCACAGGAGGAGAAGGCGATCGAGGTCGCCCTGTAGCCGGGTGCGATGGACTCGGCCCGCCTCGAAGCACCGGCCGCGCGAAAGCCGGCCCATCTCGCGGGTGTGAGCCGGGTTCGCCGCTTCGTCTCCTCCGTCGGGACCGGTGGCCCGGCACCGGGGCCCTGCGGGCCCCTTTTCCGCCAGACCCCCTTGGCTGTTCCATTTCTGCCTTTCCCGGCCTGGCGTGTCGAGAGAGTGCCGGCGGTGGCCTGGCCGGTTCTGCTTGCAAGCCTGGCCGGGGTGGGCCGCCTTACCGGCCAGGCGGTGGAGCTCGAACTCGCCGCCCAGGCGATTCCGAGCTGGACCCGGCAGGACCCGGTTCCAGGGGGGGAAGCGCTGTCCGAGTTCCGGCTGGCCCAGCCCCTCGCCCTGGCCCGGCTTCAGGCGATGGGCGGCCACCTGGAGCTCGTGGGTACCCTCGACCTGGAAGGCTGGACCGCCGCTGATGGGGAACTCACTCTCGGGGCGTGGGGTGAAGGGTTCAACGACCGCCGCCACCCGCACACCTACGTCCACGAGCTCATGCTTTCCGGGGTGGATCTGCTGGGCGGCCGCGACGGTCGGGGGCGGCTCTCCCTCGGCGCGGGCAAGGGTTTCGTGCCCTTCGGCTCCGACGATCCAATGGCCCGCCCTGCCTTCAAGTATCCGGTGAATCACCACCTGAGCCAGATTCTCGAGCGAGCCGTCGTGATAGCCGGTTACCGTGCCGGGCCCGCGTTGATCGAGGCGGCGCTCTTCAATGGCGACGAGCCGGAGCGCCCGGGCCAGTGGCCTCTGATCCGTCAGGCAGCCGGCTGGCGGTTCGGCGACTCCTGGGCGGGGCGGCTCACCCTGATCCCGCTCGCCGGCCTGGAACTTTCCTTTTCGCGGGCCCGAGTGAAGAGTCCGGAGCACCGCCAGGGGGCCGGGACGGACCAGAGGAAATGGCACGCGGCGGCCCGGGGCGAGCGGCGGATCGGCGGATCGAGGCTGTACCTGCTCGCCGAGTGGGCCCGCACCACGGAGGCGGACGGGTTCTTCGAGTTCACGAGCCTGCTCGGGGAGGGGGAGTGGCGGTGGCGAAGCCACCGGGCGTGGTACCGCTGGGAGCGGACCGACCGGCCGGAGGACCAGCGCACGCTCGATCCCTTCCGGTCGGTCCGGCCTCATCTCGAGAACAGCATTCTCGGTACCAGCCGTTGGCGGATCCACACCCTCGGGTACGGCGTGCGGCTTCGGCCCAGGGGCGGCGATCTGCTGCTGGAGCCGTTCGGCGAACTCTCGATCGGGGCGGTGGAGCGGCGAGGGGGCGGGCTTTTCGATCCCGCACGGTTTTACGGCCGCACCGCCTTCACCTCTGTGTCGCTGGGCGCCCGGCTGGCCTGGCGGCTGGATGGCCACCGGATGGGGCACTACGGCGGGCTGCTCGAGCCCGGGGGGCCTGCGGCCCGGCACCGGCATTGATCATGACACGGGGTTTGACGGCAGTCGCTCGCGCTGGGTTCGTGGCGCTCTGTTTCTGGGCGGGCTCCGCCTGCGGCTCCGACGGGCCAAGCGGCGGCAACGGCACCATCGTGGCAGCCTCGGGCGACGGGCAGGCCGCGGAGGTGGGGACCGCGCTCCAGCCGCTCGTGGTGAGGCTCGCGACGGCCGCAGGCCAACCGGCCCCGGGGGTCACCGTGACCTGGAGCTTGCCAGCGGGGGGAGGAAGCGCGTCACCGGCCACCACTCTGACCGATGCCGCCGGACTTGCCGAGACCCGAGTCACGCTCGACACCGTCGCGGGAGTGTATGGCATCGAGGCCCGGGCCGCCGGATTCGCTGGCTCCCCGGTGCGATTCACCGCCACCGCGCTTCCCGGCCCGCCCGCCATGATGGCGGCGGTGGCTGGCGACGGCCAGCTCGGGGTCGTGTCCCAGCTCGCCCAGCCCTTTGTCGTCCGAGTGGCTGACCGCTACGGAAACCCGGTCCCCGGGGTCCCGGTGGCCTGGCAGGTCACCTCCGGCGGCGGAACCTTCGGGACCGCTCAGACCAGGACGGATGCAACCGGGCGGGCGCAGAACTCGCTCCGGCTGGGCGACACGGCAGGGGTCCAGACCGCCACCGCCACGGCCGCCGGCCTCGCGCCGGTCACCTTTTTCGCCACCGCCTATCCGGCGCCCCTGCTGGTCCAGTCGGTGCCGATCCCGGAGAACTACGGAATCCACGACACCTTCGTGCGGGACGGGATCGCGTTCGTCTTCGCCTGGGATAGCGGCGTGATCTTCTACGATGTCGGCAACGGGCTGGCGGGTGGGACTCCGGCGGCGCCGGTACGGGTAGGCGGAGTGGTCACGCAGGGCGGGCAGGCGCACAACGGCTGGTGGTTCTGGAACCCCAACACGGGCGAGCGGCGCTATCTCTTCGTCGGCGAGGAAGGCCCAGGCACCCTGGGCGCAAGTTCGTCGGGAGACATCCACGTGGTGGACATTTCCGATCTGGTCCACCCGTTGGAAGTGGCGTCGTTTCACCTGAGCAACGCCGGGACCCACAACTTCTGGATGGACGAATCGGCCGAGATCCTCTATGCCGCGTACTACAACGGCGGCGTCGTGGCGCTCGATGTCTCCGGCACCCTGAGCGGCCGGCTCGAGACCCAGGGGCGGATCCTGGCTCAGGCCAGACCGGGTGGAACGGGTGGTACCTACGTGTGGGGAGTGCAGCTGGCCGAAGGTTCCCTCTATGCGAGCGACATGCTCACGGGGCTGTGGCAACTGGACCCGGCGACCCTCGCCACCCGCGGCGGGGGCCGCAACGTCGCCGAGCGGTACACCTCGGATCTCTGGGTCGCCAACGGGTACGCCTACACCGGTACCTGGGGCAACCGCGCGGCGCTGGGCAACGCCCTCAAGGTGGGGCGGCTCCAGCCCGGCGGGCCGATCCTGACCGATTCGGTCGTGACCGGCGGCATCGGCACCGTGAGCGACGTGGAGGTGAGTCCGAACGGAAGGCTGCTGCTCGCGAGCTCGGAGCGGGGCCCGAACGCGGGCATTCAGTTCTACCGGCTCGATGACCCCGCGAGGCCCCAGTTCCTCTCCCAGGTGCTGGTGGGGACCGGGGTCCACACCGCCACCTTCGGGGTGATCGGCGGGCGGCTCTTCGTCTTCGCGGCGCGGAATCCGTTCGGGGCGGCGCTCTTGATCTACGATGTGACGGGGTTGGATGGGTGATGGGGGGGCTATGGGGAAGCCTCAGGCCCTCCGGCCGGGCCCGGGCCGGTGGCGATCCCGGCCCGCCCACGCCGTCCCGGGCGAGGGTCCCGGCGAGGGCGGCAGAACCCTTCCGGATTCGCCTCCACTGGTCCCGCTCAGCCGCCCTCGCGTCTCGGCCAGGTGTCGTTCGAGCGATCGGTGTCCGGGTAGACCGAGTCGGGGTCCACTGTGGCCCCGACGACGAGAAGCCCCTCGGGGGCGCGGTACACGTATCGGGGACCGCCGTACCAGATCTCGACCGGAAGCTTCACGCGGCGGCTGGAACCGTCGCTCAAGCTCAGGTCGAGCGTGACCGGCATCGGCATGGGGCCCGCGCTTCGCAGGTGCACCAGGGCCTGGCTGCCGGCTGAATCGGTCAGGAACTGGATCGAGTCCACGGCCTGGTCCAGCGTCTCGGTGGTATACCACCACGAGCGCCAGAACCAGCTCAGGTCCTCCCCGGTCCCGTCCTCGATGGTCCGGAAGAAGTCGGCGGGCGTGGGGTGCTTGAAGGCCCAGCGCCGGATGTACTCGCGGAAGGCCGGGTCGAACCGCTCGGCGCCCAGCACCTCGTCGCGCAGCAACCGGAGCGCCAGGCCCGGCTTGTTGTACGCGGCATGGCCCAGGAGCGGGCCCTGGCGGTCCGCCGGAACCATTAGCGGGACTTCCTGCCCCGACAGCGCGACCCGCAGATAGGCGGCGACGCTCCCTCGGCGGTTCGGCTGGTCGGGATACCGTGCCTTCCAGTTGTAATAGTTGATGAAGGTGTTGAAACCCTCGTCTTGCCACGGATAGAGCCGCTCGTTCGAGCCCACGATCATCGGAAACCAGGTGTGCCCGAACTCGTGGTCCGTGACGCTGAAGAGAGCCTCCGGGCTGGTGCGGTTGCCACAGAAGACGATCATGGGGTATTCCATGCCGCCTTCGATGCCGTTCACGTTGCTCGCCACGGGGTAGGGGTAGGGAAACCACTGGGCGCTGTAGCGCTCGAGCGCGAACTTGGCGAACTGGCTCGCGTCCTTCCAGATGCGCTCCGCCGACGGGGGATAGAAACTCATCGCCAGGGTCTTGCCCTGGTTGACGCCGACCGCGTCCCAGATGAAGTGCGCGGCCGCCGCCCAGGCGAAGTCGCGGACGCTGTCCGCCGTGAAGCGCCAGGTGAGGGTGCCGGACCCGGCGGGCCGCGAGGCCGGGTCGCCGATCTCCGCCCCACTCCGGATGACCACCGTCGTGTCGCTCGAACGGGCCAGGGCAAGCAGACGGCGCTGTTTCGCGGTGAGCACCTCCTCCGGGTTCCTGAGCGTGCCGGTGGCGGCCACGATCATGTTGGCCGGAACGGTGAGGCCCACCTCGAATCGGCCGTACTCGAGATAGAACTCCCCCTGACCCAAATACTGCTCCGTGTTCCAGCCGCGAACGTCGTCATACACGGCAAGCCGCGGATACCACTGGGCCACCTCGAAAATGGTGCCCCCGTCCACCTCCTCCGTGCCCATGCGGTTGCGGTTGGGGCCGAAGGGAAAGGACCAGGCGACGTCGAACACGTAGCTCGTACGCGGAGGCAGGGGGCGCGGCAGGTCAATCCGCATCATGGTGCCATTGGTCAGGTAGCGCAGCGCGGCCGCCTGCTGCCGGGGGTGGTCCCGCCCCGCCGGCAGGGCGGGCTGGGAGACTTCCGTCAGAGTGAAGCCACCCTCGGCGCCCTGGGTGCCGAATCGGCTCTCCGGAGCGAAGATGAGTGCCCCCCGGCTTCCAGGGCTGAACAGGTTCTGGTCCAGCTGGAGCCAGAGGTAGCGGAGCGTGTCAGGCGAGTTGTTTCGATACCTGATCCGTTCCCATCCAGTCACCGTACGGGCGGCCGTATCGAGCGTGGCCCGGATCAGGTAATCCACCCGTTGCTGCCAGTAGTCGCGACCTGGTGACCCGCTTCCCGTCCGGATCGTGTTGGGGGCGGGAAGGTCGAGCCGCCGAAACGGCGACTGGTCGGTCACCGGAGTTGGCGGCGTCTGGGCGCGGAGCAGCGGTGGTGAGGCGAACGAGGCAGACAGGCCCAACGAGAGGGCCAGGATCGGGAAGCGGGTCATGGTTTGCACGGGATGATCCTGAAGGGTGGATGCTTGCCTGGGCCAGGGGGATATTACCCCGGTCAGGTTCCTGATCGAAGACCTCCCATGCGTTTCATGGTTCACCCCACCCTGTGTGGCGTCCTCGCGCTGGCCGCAGCCACGACCGCCCGGGCCCAGCGACCGCTGGCAGGGTTTTCCGCCGCCGACCTGGCCCGCGAGCGGGCGCTGGAAGCGCGGCCCGCCTGGCCCAGGCGGCGGCCAAGCTGGAGGAGGCGCGGGGGTTGCTGCTCGGCAGGGGGGGAGCCCTTCGAGCCGGGTGCCCCCGGCCAGCGGGGCGGGGCTCCTCTGGAGTCGCGGCCGAGGGAAGCGTTAT
>JBBIMQ010000150.1:0-6992 GCA_037444345.1 Gemmatimonadota bacterium
CGTCCGGCCGCTGCGGAGCGCCTCCCGGATCTCCGGATAACGGTGGAGATCCACCCGCAGGTCCCGGGCACCGGGCCGCTCGCACACCGCGACCACCCGCCCGTACCGATCCTCCGGGGTCGCGAGGAGGAAGGAACACTTGGGCAGTTCCAGGGCGAGCCCCACCCGCCGGACCAGCGTCTCGACGATGGTATCGGACCGGAGCGAGGCGGACAGCTCCTCCAGGATGTCGAACATGAGTTCCTGGCGCCACGCCGCCTCCCGGCTCTCCGGCGGAACCGCCTGCCGCCGGAGCCGCGCGGCCAGCCGCGCCGTGACTTCTGCCAGGGAGGCGCTGCCCGACACCGCGTCGTCCGCGCCCAGGTCGAGCGCCCGGGCGACCTGATCGGAACCGGCGGCAGCCAGGAGGACGATCCGCGGGATCCCGCGCCACCCCTCGCCGCTCAGAGCGGCCAGCGCCTCGGCCAGGCGCTCGTCGGCGCGCGCCGTGGTCACCAGCACCGCATCAGGCGGCGCGGGCGGCAGCGAGGGAGGCCCGAGCCCTTCCGCCTCGGTCACGAGGTAGCCGCTCCGGGCCAGCGAGCGCTCCAGCCCCGCGGGCCGGCTCGACGCCTCGCCGAGCAGGAGGATCCGGGGAGCCGGAACCGGCACGGTCACGAGCACCAGCAGTGGTGGGGGGCGGGCGGGATTGTACCCCGGGCCCCGACCCAGTCAAGGCATCGAGCCTGATGCGCGATCAGGGCCTTCCGGACTTGCTGGGAGCTCACGTGTCCTCCCAGGGCGGGGTGCATCGCGCTCCGGCCCGGGCCGCCCGAATCGGGGCCACCGCATGCCAGCTCTTCACCAAGACGCCCAACCAGTGGCGCGAACCGGCGATTGACGAGGAAACCCGGGAGGCGTTCCGGCGAGAGTGGGCCCGGAGCGGCGTGCGCGTGATCCTCGCGCACGATTCGTACCTGATCAATCTCGCCTCGCCGGATCCCACGCTAAGTTCACGGTCCGTCAGGTCTTTCATCGCCGAGCTCGAGCGCTGCGAGCGACTGGGCATCCCCTACCTGGTGTCGCATCCGGGCAACTACCTGGACGACCGGACCCGCGGGCTCGCGCGCAACGCGGCCAACTACGCCCGCTGCCTCGAGCGGGTTCCCGGCCGGGTCATGGTGCTGCTCGAGACCACGGCCGGCAGCGGCACCGCTCTCGGTTCCCGCTTCGAGGAGCTGGCGGAGCTCAGGGATCGGATCCCGGAGCCGCAACGCTCCCGGATCGCCTACTGCGCCGACACCTGCCATCTCTACGCTGCGGGGTACGATCTCCGCCGCGCCTACGACGCGGTGTGGGACCGCTGGGACGCCGTGCTGGGGCTGGATCGGCTCCGCTGCCTCCATCTCAACGACTCCAAGACACCCTTCCAGAGTCACCGCGACCGCCACGAGCTCATCGGCCAGGGCACCCTGGGGCCGGAACCGTTCCGCCGCCTCATGCGCGACCCGCGGTTCCGCCACGTCCCCAAGATCATCGAGACCCCCAAAGGCGACGACCCGGTGGCCACCGACCGGCGGATGCTGCGCCGGCTGCGGGGGTATGCCCGCGCGCGGCCCGCGTCCCCTCGTTGACCCGAATAGCCTGCCCGGACATCTTTGGCCCCCTATGCACCGTCCTGTCCTCACGCTCACGGTCCTGGCGCTCGCCTCCGCCCCGCTGGCCGCGCAGGTACGGTATTCGGCCATGCTCTCGGTCGGCGGAGGCACCGTCCTGCTCAGCGATCGGATCTTTCAGGATATCGAGCTCGAGCAGAAGCGTTTCGCCGCCTTTACCCTTGGCGCCTCGCTCCCGGTGGCGCCGCGCGACCTGCTCGGCATCGAGGTCGGGCTGGGCGCTGGCGGCACTCGGGTCTTCGAAGAAGGCGTCGGGCGCGCCGAGGGGCCGTCGTACCGGACACTCACCGCGACCCTCGGCTACGAAGGTCCGGTGGTCTGGCGGCTGCGGTACCGCGCCAGCGCCGGGGTCCTCAAGTACCTGCCCGACAAGGAAGGCGTTTTCCGCCAGGGCGGTCCCGCAGCACTCCTGCTCGGTGCCGCGGCCGAGTACCGCATGCCCTTCGGGCCCGGGCTCGACCTCTTCGGGCGCCTGCAGTACGACTTCCATCGCTTCTTCACTCGCGAACTCGAGGACCGGGGCTTCGGGCGCTCGCAGGACGTGCACCGGCTGGCCCTGGGCCTCGGCATCGGATACACCCGCCCATGACCCGCCGCGCCCTCGCCCTGTTCGCCGGTTTCGCCCTGGCCGCTGCCTGCGCCGACGTCATCGCACCCTCGCGGGGCGGCTCGCTCCGCTACGACTGGCGGCTCATCGTGCCCTACGACAGCCTCGGCCCGCGGGAAGACACCCTGAGTTTCCACTGGCCCCGGAGCCGGCTGCCCGTGACCTTCTGGGTCGAGAACCAGCACGGCATGCCGTCCCGGATCCGGGCGGGCATCGCGGCGTGGGAGAAGGTCTTCCTCTACGGCGAGTGGAGCGGCACCCTGATCGCCGACTCTACCCGGGCGGACGTGATCGTGTTGACCACGGTCCCCCCGCCGCAGACGCTCCCCTCGGCGGGGCGGCTCCAGGGCAATCCCTTCGCCGCCCTCTGCGACGGCGCGACCGACGTGGACACCGCGGCCACCCGCTTCCAGCTGGCCTTGCCGATCCGCCTGTACGTCCATCCCGTTGATATCAGCATCCCCGGCACCAGTGACTGCCTCGACCGGGTCGCGGCCCACGAGGTGGGCCACGCGCTCGGCATCTTCCGCCACAGCGCCGACACGCTCGACCTCATGTACAGCTTCCCCCAGGTGAGCGCGCCGTCGCGTCGCGACCAGGCCACGGCGGAGAACGCCTACCACTTCAGGGCGGAAATGGTGCCGGTCGGGCCCTGAACGCTGCATAATCTTTCATCCTCGAGCACACCTTGCCCCCCGCTCCCCGCGGGCCGATCTTTTTTTCTCGTTTTCTCGCGCGCGAGCCTCCGGCCGGGGCGGCCGGGTCTCGCCGCACCGTTGCTGGGAGCGCCGGGCATGACCGTGACCGCCGAGCCGTGGACCCGCGATCTGCCTCTCGACTGTCCTCCGTGGGTGACCAACGAGCGGGTTCGGGCCTGGGTGGCCGAGCTGGCCGCGCTGTGCCAGCCCGACCGGGTGCACTGGTGCGACGGCTCCGCCGCGGAATACGATGCCTTGTGCGCGCAGATGGTGGCGAGCGGCACGTTCCGGCGGCTCAATCCCGCCCGGCGCCCCAACAGCTACCTCGCCCTCTCCGATCCCAGCGACGTGGCGCGGGTCGAGGATCGGACCTTCATCTGCAGCCGGCGCCGGCAGGATGCGGGGCCCACCAACAACTGGGTGGACCCGCGCGAGATGCGGGCCACGCTGCAGCGGCTCTTCACCGGGGCGATGCGGGGCCGCACCATGTACGTCGTGCCCTTCAGCATGGGGCCGCTGGGGTCGCGCTTCTCCCTGATCGGGATCCAACTCACCGACTCGCCCTACGTGGTGGCGAGCATGCGGATCATGACCCGGATGGGCCGGGGCGCGATGCAGGCCCTGGGTAACGGGGAGTTCATCCCCTGCGTCCACTCGGTGGGCCGGCCGGTCGCACCGGGCGAGAAGGATGTCCCCTGGCCCTGCAATCCGGTCGAGAAATACATCGTGCACTTTCCCGAGGAGCGGAGTATCTGGTCGTACGGCAGCGGGTACGGCGGCAACGCGTTGCTCGGGAAGAAGTGTCTGGCGCTCAGGATCGCCTCGGTGATCGCGCGGGACGAAGGCTGGATGGCCGAGCACATGCTCCTCCTCGGCCTGAAGAGCCCCGACGGCGAGAAGCGGTACCTGGCCGCCGGCTTCCCCAGCGCCTGCGGGAAGACCAATCTGGCCATGCTGGTCCCGCCCCGGGGTTGCGAGGGGTGGACCGTGACGACGGTGGGTGACGACATCGCCTGGATCCGCCCCGGTCCGGACGGGCGGCTGCACGCCATCAACCCGGAGGCCGGGTTCTTCGGGGTGGCCCCGGGCACCTCGGCGGCGTCCAATCCCAACGCCATGGCCACCATCGCGGCCAACACGATCTTCACCAACGTGGCCCTGACGCCGGACGGCGACGTCTGGTGGGAAGGAATGACGGAGGAACCGCCGCCCGAACTGGTGGACTGGCAGGGGCAGCACTGGACCCCGGCGTCGGGGCGGAAGGCCGCGCACCCCAACGCGCGCTTCACCGCGCCCGCCTCCCAGTGTCCTTCGATGGACCCCGAGTGGGAGAACCCCGACGGGGTCCCCCTCTCCGCCTTCATCTTCGGCGGGCGCCGGGCGACCCTGGTGCCGCTGGTCTACCAGGCTGTGAACTGGAACTTCGGGGTCTACCTCGCGGCGACCATCGGCTCCGAGACCACCGCCGCCACCACCGGCAAGGTGGGCCAGGTCCGCCGCGACCCCATGTCCATGCTGCCGTTTTGCGGCTACCACATGGGCGACTACTTCAATCACTGGCTCCAGATCGGCCGCCAGATCGCCGACCCGCCCCGGATCTTCTGCGTCAACTGGTTCCGCAAGGACGTTGAGGGGAACTTCATCTGGCCGGGCTTCGGCCAGAATCTCCGGGTGCTCAAGTGGATCTTCAACCGGGTGCGGGGCCGGGCCGGCGCCACCGAGAGCCCGCTCGGCTGGATGCCGCGGTACGAAGACCTCGACTGGACCGGCCTCGAACACTTCGGGCCCGAAACCTTCCGCGACCTCATGTCGGTGCCGCGCGAGGAATGGAAGCGAGAGGTGCTCTCCCACCAGGAGCTGTTCGAGCGCCTCTACGACCGGATTCCCAAGGAATTCATCCTGATGCGGGAGCTGGTCCTCTCCAGTCTCTGGCGCTCGCCGGAGGAGTGGAGGCTGGCGCACGAGACCGACCCCGACTGAGGCCTTCCCGCTCCGGTCCTCCGCCCGCGCCCGCGGCTCCCCCGCCCATGCCCGACCCCGAGATCGTTCGCGACCCGCTCTGGGAGAACGTCCGGCTGGAAGGGGCGGCGGTGGCCCTGCTCGACACCGCCCCCATGCAGCGGCTGCGGTACGTCAGGCAGCTCGGGCATGCCTTTCTGGTTTACCCGGGCGCGACCCACACCCGGTTCGAGCACGCGCTCGGGGCCTATCATCTTACCCGCCGCGCCCTGGCCGAGCTCGAGGAGCGGGGCGATCTCGCCGGGGTGAGCCCCGAGGACTGTCTCGCGGCCCGGCTGGCCGCGTTGCTCCACGACGTCGGGCATTATCCGTTCTCCCACGCGCTCGAGGAGGCGGGCTTCCCGCACCACGAGCAGCTCGGCCTGGCGCGGCTGAGCCGCGAGCCGCTGGCCGGGGTCCTGGCGCGGCTGGGCCCGGAGCTCGCGAACCGGATCGGCGCGTTCATCACCGGCCAGAGCACCAGCCCGCTGCAGGGTCTGATCTCGGGCTCTCTCGATCTGGACAAGATCGACTATCTCTGCCGCGACGCCCGGAACTGCGGCGTTCCCTACGGCACCGTGGACGTGGATCGGCTGCTCGCCTCGCTCACCCTGGTCGCCGCCGAGGGGGGGGCCCGGGTTGGCGTGATCGAGAAGGGGATCAGCGCGCTGGAGTCGCTGCTCTTCGCCAAGTATCAGATGTACCGGAACGTCTACTGGCACCACGCCGTCCGCAGCGCCACCTGCATGTTCAAGCGCGCGGTGCTCGCCGCCGTGGCCGCGGGCCGTCTCTCCCGCGACGAGGTGGCCGACGCCACCGACGACGCGCTGTCCGAGCGCCTGTGTCAGGCGGATCCCACCGGCCTCGCCCGCGCGGTGCAGGCCCGCCGCCTGCACAAGCGCGCGCTCGACCTCCCGGCCAGCGAGGTGCCCGAGGAACCGGAACCCTGGCTCCTCGCCCAGCCCGACCTGCTGGGACGAGTGGAAGACGCCCTGGCCCGTCAGGCCGGCCTCGAGCCCGGCGAGCTCCTGCTCGACTTTCCCTCCAATCCCACCATGCTGGCTGTGGATCTCCCGCTCCGCACCCGGTCCGGCCGAGCCGAGCGGCTCACCGGCGAGGGGCGGGCGGGGCAATTCGGCCTGCCCCGGGTGGCGGGCGAACTGTACCGGAGCGCGCGCCGGTTCCGGGTTTTCACCGCCCGGCCGGTCACCCGGGATCTCACCCCGGCGCGCGAGCTCGTGGGCCTGACGGCGGCGGAGGTGGAGCAGCGACTCGCCTCGGGCCGGATCCTCGCGGCCTGAGCGGGAAGCGGGGGGCAGCGGGTAGGGCCCGAGTCTCTACCGCTTCGCCGCCGGCAGGGTCGGCTGGGTCACCTCCTCGGGCGGGTCGGGCTCGACCCGGATGATGATCGCCGTGATGTTGTCCAGTCCCCCCCGGCGGTTCGCTTCGTTGATCATCGCGTCCACCCACTGCTGCGGCCCCCCCTCGCTCCGCAGGATGCTGGCGAGCTGATCGTCGTCCAGCATGCCGGTGAGCCCGTCGGAGGCGAGCAGCAGCACGTCCTCATCCCTGAGATGCCCGAAGTAAAGATCCGGCACCACCTCGGCGTTGGCGCCGATGCACCGGGTGATCACGTTGCTGTAGGGGTGCACCCGGGCCTGCTCCGTGGTGAGAAGCCCGAGATCCACCTGCTCCTGCACGTAGGAATGGTCCTTGGTGAGCTGGAGGAATTGCCCGTTCCGGAGCAGATAGGCCCGGCTGTCGCCCACCTGGCCGATGAGATACCGGCGCGGCAGCAGGATGAGGACCGTGGTAGTGGTGCCCATCCCCCGCTTGTCGTGCTCGGTCAGGGTCCGCTCGAAGATCGCCGCGTTGGCCGCGAGAATCGCATGCCGGAGCCGCTCCCCCGCCTCCTCGTCGCTGAGCCCCCGGAGGGTCCCCAGCTCCCGGGAGATCTCCCTGACGATCGCACTGTTCCTGGCGACGGCCGCCCAAATGATCTTTGGCGAGCTGGTCCCCAAGAACCTCGCCCTT
>JBBIMQ010000151.1:0-5761 GCA_037444345.1 Gemmatimonadota bacterium
GAGCGAGCGCGCCGGCGCACTCGGCCTCGAGCCGGCGATAGAATTCGTGGCCGCTCATCCCTGGCATCCGGAGATCGCAGAGCACGGCGTCATAGTTATGGCTGGCCAGGAGCCGGAGCCCCTCCTCGCCCGAGTCGGCGAGATCCACCGTCCATCCGGACCGGGTGAGAAACCTGGCCACGCTGCGCCGGATGTCCGGCTCGTCATCCACCACCAGGACCCGGCCGCGGGAAGCCGGCTCGACCTGGCCTGGCGGGGCCTTGCCCTCCGGCTCTCCCGGGGCGGCGGTGTGGGCCAGCGGTAGTTCGACCTGCATCCGTGCTCCGCCGCCGGGACGTTCCAGGGCCTGGATCCGCCCCTGGTGATCGGCCACGATCCCGGCGCTCACCGAGAGCCCCAGCCCCGCCCCCTCGCCCTCCGGTCTGGTGCTGTAGAAGGGGTCGAAGACCCGGGTGCGCAACTCGGCGGGGATGCCGGGCCCGTCGTCGTCCACGGTGACGATGGCCACCGGGCCACGAGCCTCGAGTCGCACCCAGATCCGGCCGGACGCCCGCACCTGGCGGATCGCCTGCTCCGCGTTGCGGAGCAGGTTCACCAGGACTTGGTGCAACTTGGCCCGGTTTCCCGCGACCGTCACCGGCTGACCCGGCAGGTCCACCAGCATCTCGATCCCCTGGTTGCTCGGCCGGTTCCGCCGGAGCGCAACGGCCGATTGCACGACGTCCCGGAGATCCAGCGGAACCCGCCGGGCCTCCTCCTCGCGGAGGTAGACAAGCAGGTGCCGGACCACGAGCGCCGCCCGCTCCGCCTCGCTCTTGACCGTGCCCAGGATCGCGCGCTGGGCCGGCTCCCTCGCCTCCGCGAGAAGAAGCTCCAGGTTCACCAGCAAGCTGGCCAACGGATTGTTGATCTCGTGCGCCAGGCCACCGATCAGATGACCGATCGCCGCCGTCTTCTCGACCTGAAGCAGCTCGGCCTGCGCCCGCCGCTGCTCCGTTACATCGCGCGCCAGGAGCAGCACCCGGGCCACCTGACCGTCCTCGACCAGCGGGGAGAGCGAGAGCCACACCCAGCGGGGCTCCCCCTCGGCGCCGCTGAGCCGGAGCTCGAGCGAGACGGCCTGGCCCGAGAGCGCGGCCCTGACCGCTTCGCTCATCTCCTCAGGGGGTTCCCCCGGCGCGAGCCCGCTCCAGCTCAGTCCAACGACCGGCGCCTGCCACAGCCGCTCGGCCGCAGGGTTGAACCAGGCGATCGTCCCGTTCGGATCGAGAATCACGATGGCCTCGCTGGCCCCGGTGAGAAGCCGCCGGAGATCCTCGCCGCCGCCCGGTTCGGGAGGAGCCACCTCTGCCGGGGCGCCTCCGGCACGCCGGGTCGAGCCGGCCCACAGGCCACCCGCGACGACCGCGAGTCGGATCAGCGTCTCGGCGTCGCTTCGCCGAAAGTGGCCCAGATGGCGGTGGTACAGCACCAGAACGGCGACCGGTTGGCCGGCCACGAGGACCGGCACCCCCATGACGTCCACCGGGCGGTCTTCGGCCCAGAACCCGGCCTGCCGGCCCTGCGGCGGGGGCTCGGCACCCGAGATGAGCTTCGACCGGTACCAGGCTTCGCCGGCCACCGTCCCCACCAGCGGCACGCCCTCGTTCCGGGCGGGGGCATTGATGCCGCGCGAGTAGCGAACCCGGAGCCCGTCGGGCTCCGGCACGAGCAGCGCCGCCCCGGTCGCGGCGGTGGCTTCGAGCGCGAGATCGAGCAGGATGCCAAGCGCGTCCCCGGGTGAGGATGGGGCACCAGCCGGCGCGGACATGGGGGACTCTGCCTGCTCCGGCGGCGGCATGGCCATCGTGGTTGCCCTCGAGCGACGTGCCGCTGCCCCCCGGTGCCCCCAGGGGGATGGGCGCGCTGGTCCTCAGAGTCTAGCCTCGGCGGAACCCAGGGCTCAAGAGTCGCCGAGGAAGGACGTATCGAATCGCTTGGCCCGCAGCGCGCTCGCGAAGGACGCCTTGTCCACCGCCCGCAGGTACGCCTCGCGGGGCTCGACGACCCGCTTCTCCACCAGCTCCAGCAGAGCGTCGTTCAGCATCACCATCCCCGCCTTTCGGTTGGTCTGCATGATGGAGGGAATCTGAAAGGTCTTCCCCTCGCGAATCAGGTTGGAGATGGCCGGAACGGCGAGCAGAACCTCGTGGGCGGCCGCGCGGCCGCCGCCGATCTTGCGGCACAGCACCTGGGCGATCACGCCCTTGAGCGCGTCGGCCAGCATCACCCGAACCTGCGATTGCCGGTCGGCCGGAAACTGGTCAATGATGCGGTCAACCGTCGAGGCCGCCGTCGTGGTATGCAGAGTCCCGAAGACCAGATGCCCTGTCTCCGCCGTCTCGAGGGCGATCGAAATGGTCTCGAGGTCCCGCATCTCACCCACCAGGATGATGTCCGGATCCTCTCGGAGCGCCGCGCGAAGCGCGGTCTTGAACGAGCGGCTGTGAAGCCCGACCTGCCGCTGGGTGACCAGGCACCGCTTGGGCTGGTGCACGAATTCGATCGGATCCTCGATCGTGAGAATGTGATCGGTGCGGGTCCGGTTCATCAGGTCCACCAGAGCGGCCAGCGTGGTGGACTTGCCCGAACCCGTCGGCCCCGTCACCAGCACCAGACCCTTGGTCAGGTAGCAGAGCTGCTGGATCTCGGGGGACAGCCCTAGCTCCTCGACGGTCCGGATCTGGGACGGGATCACCCGCAGCACCCCCATCGGCCCCCGGCGCTCGAGGCCCGCATTGCAGCGGAACCGGGCCATCCCCGGCACTTCGTAGGCCCAGTCCACGTCCCCCTGCTCCTTGAACTCCGCCCGCTCCCGCTCGGTCATGATACTGGCGAGCAAGCTTTCCACCGCCCCCGCGTCAAGCACCGGTCCCTCGACACGGAGCAGATCGCCGTCCTTGCGCAGAATCGCGGGCTCGCCGGTCCGGAGGTGCAGGTCCGACGCCCCCTGTTCGAAGGTGAGCCCGAGCAGGCGCTCCATCTCGAGGCGGGCGCTTCCCGCCGCCGGCCGGGGGCCAGCCGGAGCCGGTTCCTGGCCGCCCGCCGGCGCGGGGCCGGGTCGCAACACCGCCCGCAAGTGCTCTGCGGTCCCCGTCACCTCCACGCGCACCGGGCCGTGGGGTGACTGGTATCCGAACTCGGCCTCCCCTGCCCCGAGCAGGGAGTGAACCGGCGGGGGTGCGATCTCCCGCAGCAAGGCGACGATCTGGGCGCTGGTGAGCGCCTCGCGCGTCACGGCACGGCTGCTGCCGTTGATCAGCAGGCACGCCGTCCGGCCGGCCGCGAGGAGAAGGCCGTGGGCGCGATGGTCGCGCACGGCTTGGAGGAAACGATCGAGGGTGGCCACAGGGATGAGGGTCAGCTCAGAGGTCGCACCGCGCGCACCAGGCGCCGGTTGATGCACAGGGTTCCAGCTTCGGTCAGGAGGGCGAAGAAGGGCTCGTCCTGGTTGAGAAAGTCCAGCGCCCGGGCCCGATTCGGGGGAAGCTCCGAGCAGGCCATCCCGCGGTACTCGCCTCCGCCCACCATCATCACCTCCAACCGAATGTGACGGGCCGCGTGCTCCCGCGCCGGATCTGGCGGGGTCAGCTCCTCCTGGTAGCCGAGGGTCGAAACCTGCACCTTGGCCACGAACACCACCTCCCCGGAGGCAAGGGTCACCGGGAAGAATCGTTCCGCCCGGTTCAGCAGCTCGAGCGGAGTCTCCGGGCCGTCGCGCCAGGCCACCCGGGGCTGCAGGTGAACCTCCCCGAGGATCGTGAGACCCTCGGCCAGTGTGATCTTTGCCCTCAGGCGCTCCGTGGCTGCCCAGTCGCTCATCGCCCGCTCGCTACCCTCTAATCTCGACCCCGGCCTCGCGTTCCATTAGCCGGATGGCCTCCAGGTAGTCCGCCTCCTCGCCCACCAGCTCCCGGGCCCGGTGGAACAGCTCGCGCACCAGGTGGAGCAAGGGCGAGGCGATCCCCTGGCTCTCGAGAAACGCCACCGCGATGCTGACGTCTTTCTCCAGGAGCGCGAGCCGGAACGTCCGCGGGTAGGCACCGGTCAGCACCCGCTCCGGGACCAGCGCCTCGCTCACGAAGCTGCGCCCGCTCGAGGCGTTCAGGACCTCGACGGCCTTGCGGGCCGGCACTCCGGACCGCACCAGACCGCAGAGGCCCTCGCCGAGGGCCAGGATGTTGGCCGCGAGCAGGGCGTTGTTGATCGCCTTCATGGCGTGGCCCGCCCCCACGGGTCCCAGGTGTTCGATCCGGCGGCCGAGGGCCTCCAGCACCGGCCTGGCCCGGGCGAAGGTCGCGGCATCGCCCCCCACCATGATGGTCAGGGTGCCGGCCTCCGCCCCGTCGGTGCCGCCGCTGACCGGAGCGTCGGCGAACGCGATGCCGCGCTCCCCGAGTCGCGCTGCGATCCGGCGCGAGGCGGCCGGGTCGCCCGAGGTACAATCGAGCACCAGGCTACCGGCGGCGAGTCCCGCGAGAAGCCCGTCGGGGCCGTCGAGCAACGCCTCCACTTCCCGGGACGTGGGCAGGCAGGTCACCACCACCTCTGCCCCCGAGGCGGCTTCGCGGGGCGTCGCCGCGGCCCGGCACCCGTGCTCTCGGGCAAACTGGTGGGCCCGTTCGGCCGTCCGATTCCACACCGTCAGGCGCCGGACCCGCGCCAGACGCGCCGCCATGGGGCGCCCGATCGCGCCCAGACCGAGAAAAGCCGCACCACCAGCCTCAATCATCCTCGTCCTCCTCGGCCTCGCGCTGCCCCAGCTCGCGATCGAGCATGACCAGCGCGGCCTGATTGTCTCCCACCCGGCGGACACTGTCCAGCACATGGGTGGACTGCTTCTCCTCTTCCACCTGCTCGGTGATGAACCACTCGAGAAACACCTGGCTCGCGTAGTCCTTGTCGGCCACCGCCATCCCGTACAGCTCGTTGATGCTGGCGGTGAACAGGACCTCGTGCTGCTTCACCGTCTCGAACACGTGCTGCGGCGACTTGAAGTCCACCGGCGGTCCCGCCAGCGGCTGCAGCCGGACCCGCGCGTTCCGGTCAATCAAGTGCTCGAAGATCCGCATGGCGTGTCGCGCCTCCTCCTGCGCCTGCCGCCGGAGCCACGCCGCGAAACCCGGCAGGTTCTGGTCTTCCATCCAGGCAGCCATCGAGAGGTAGAGGTACGCCGATTCGAACTCCTTGCGGATCTGATCGTTCATGGCCTGCTGGAGGGCCTGACTGGGCATCATGGTCGGTTACTCCGGATGTGGGTGGGGGAGGCGAAGGCTACTTCGAGACGGCGCCCATCGCCAGCGCGGCCCTGCCGTCCCTGACGGGAGCAGGAAAAAGAGACGGCCCCCCAGCTCCGGGAGCGCTCCCGCAACGGGCCGCGGGGAGGGGGAGCCGCGTCGCTGATCGCCCCGTCCCGGTTCCGACCAGGAACTGCGAGCTGCGCTAGATTGCAGCTCATGCCACCCAGGATCCTCCACCTGGACCTCGACGCCTTTTTCGTGGAGGTCTGCCGCCAGCGATACCCCGAACTCCGGGAGGTGGAACTCTTGGTCGTCGGCGGCCGCCGGGAGCAGCGCGGGGTGGTGCAGTCGGCGTCCTATGGGGCCCGCCGGTTCGGCATTCGCTCGGGCATGCCCATCGCACAAGCGGCCCGGCTCTGCCCCGGTGCCACATTCTTCCAGGGCTCGTTCGCGCACTATCGGGAAGCTTCCCGCCGGGTCCG
>JBBIMQ010000151.1:5771-6818 GCA_037444345.1 Gemmatimonadota bacterium
CACAATCGCCCCATCCACATGCGTACCGACGACAGTGTGGTGCGGTCCTGGCGCGGTATTCCCCCACGGTCGTCATGGCGTCTTTGGACGAGGCCTATCTCGACTTTTCCGGCACCGAGCGGCTGTACCCGGTCTCGCTCCTGCCGGTAGCCGAGCAGATCCGAGACGACATCCGCCGAAACACCGGGCTCGACGCGAGCATCGGCATCGGTCCCAACCGCATGATCGCCAAGCTGGCCAGCGACTTCGCCAAACCCCGCGGGCTGATGGAGATCCGGCCCGGGTGGGAGGAGGGGTTCGTTGCAGGTCTCGAGCTCCGGGCGCTCCCTGGGATCGGGCCCAAGACCGCGGCGCGGCTGGCCCGGCTGGGCCTCACGCAGGCGGCGCAGGTGCAGGCGATGAGCGAGGAGAGCTTGGTCCGGTTGATCGGCGATGGGGCGAGGGAACTCAAGTGGCGGGCCCATGGTCACGGTTCCGCCGTGCTGCGTCCCGACCGGCTGCCCCGGTCGGTGAGTCGGGAAGCGACGCTGGCCCGCGATACGACCGACCTCGCCTACCTGCAACGCCTGCTTGCGCTGTTCGTGGGGCGGGTGGCAGGCGAACTCCGGGCCCAAGGGCTGGTGGCACGCGCGGTGGTGTTGAAGCTGCGCCAGGCGGACTTCCGGACCGTGACGCGCCGGCGTACGCTGCCCCGAGCCACCGACCTCGACGCCGAGCTCCTGGGGCCCGCCCGCGCCTTGCTGGAAGCCGCCTTCGCCGACTCGAGCCGCCGCGGCCAGGCCGTCCGATTGCTTGGTCTGGCAGCCACCGGCCTGGACGACGCCGCGCCCGCCGAGCTCTTCGAGCCTCCGCAACGCGCCCGGCTCCGCGACCTGGCGGCTGCGGTGGACCGGGTGCGCCAGAAATACGGCTCCGACGCCGTGACGCCCGCCGCTCTCCTGTCGCTCGAGCGCCGCGGAGCCCGGCCATGAAATGGACCGTGGCCCTCGCGGCGCTGTCGGCACTCCTGCCGGTCCCCGCCCCCACCGCCGCCCAGACCCCCGACTC
>JBBIMQ010000152.1:0-6793 GCA_037444345.1 Gemmatimonadota bacterium
GCTCTCGCCCGGCGCTGCCTCCGCCCGCGCCAGCTCGGCCTGGACCTCGGCCTCGCTCAGCCCCAGCACCTGGGCCGCCGAGCTCACGTCGCGCTGGGTCCGGAGCGCGGCGTTGGGCACCGCGAGCACGCTGTCCCGCCGTCCCACGTGAATCTCCACTTCCGCGTTCATCCCCGGCTTGAGCAGCCCTTCGCGATTCTGGATCCGGACCAGCACCGGGAACATCGTGACGTTCTGCTGGACCGTGGCCAGCGGCTCGATCTTGCGGACCACCCCCTCGAAGGGCCGGTTGGGGTAGGCATCCACCGTCACCGTGGCCCGCAGCCCAGGCTGGATCTTGCCGATGTCGGTCTCGTCCACCAGGGTCCGCACCTGCACCAGGTTGAGGTCGGCCATCTTGAGCAGCACCGTGCCCCCTCCCACGTCGCTGGTGGGAGAGGAGATCACCTGGCCTCGCTCGACGCTCTTTTCGATCACCGTGCCGGAGATCGGGGCCCGGACGTCGGTGTCGTCCAGCCGGATCTGGGCGTTCTCCACCGCCACCTGGGCCCGGACCACCGCTGCCTTGGCGTTGGCGTAGTCGAGCAGCGCCTGGTCGTGCTCGGCTTCGGTGATCGCCCTGGCCTCGAACAGCTCGTCGGCCCGGCGGCGCTGGCTTTCGGCGTTGGCGAGCTGGGCCCGGGCCACCTCCAGGTCCGCCTGCGCCTGGGCCAGGGTGTTGCGGGGCTGCCGCTGGTCAATCCGGATCAAGAGGTCGCCCCGGCGCACCACGTCGCCGGTCTCGACCCGGATCTCCAGAATCTCGCCCGACGCCTTGGACTTGACCTCGACCGTGGTGTCGGGCTCGATGGTCCCGTTGGCCCGGGCCGAGACCACGATGTCGCGCCGCGCGACCGGGACCGCCTGGTAGACGGGGCGAGGGGGGGGCGACTTGGCGCAGGACGCGGCCAGGGCGAGGAGCGGAACGAACCTGAGACAGCGGGGCATGAGGCTCATCGGGTCGCGAAATCCCGCTCCACCATGCCGTCCTTGAGGTGCACCTCGCGGGCGGCATGGGCCGCGATGTCCTTCTCGTGGGTGACCAGGACGATGGTCTGCCCTTCGTCGTGGAGCTTCTCGAAGAGCAGCATGATCTCGGCGCTGGTGGTCGAGTCGAGGTTGCCGGTCGGTTCGTCCGCCAGCAGGATGCTGGGCCGGTTGACCAGGGCCCGCGCGATGGCGACCCGCTGTCGCTGGCCGCCCGACAGCTCGTTGGGGCGGTGGTGCATCCGGTCGCCCAGGCCCACCCGTTCCAGCGCCTCCTCGGCCCGGAGCCGCCGCTCCTTGGCCGGGACCCCGCCGTAGACCAGCGGCAGTTCGACGTTGTGCAGAGCATCGGCCCGGGGCAGCAGATTGAACGTCTGGAACACGAAACCGATCTCCTTGTTCCGGATCCGGGCGAGCTCGTCGTCGCCCAGCTCGGAGACCCGGTGGCCGTTCAGCCAGTACTCGCCCCGGGTCGGCGTGTCGAGGCAGCCGATCAGATTCATCAGGGTGGACTTGCCCGAGCCCGAGGGGCCCATGATGGCCACGAACTCGTTCTTGCGAATGGTGAGGTCCACGCCGCGGAGCGCCCGGACCACCTCGCCGCCCATGTCGTAGTCGCGCTGGAGGTTGCGGGTCACGATGACGGCGTCCCGGGGAACGTCCGCGGGGAGCATCGCCATCCGTCGGTCGTCTTCAGCGCGTGGCTCATAGTTTCCGTCCGATGAGGGCTTCGATCTGGGCCTTGGCCTGGAGATAGTCGAATCGCGCGTTCACCGCGTCCACCTCCGCCTGGGTGAGCGCTTCCTGGGAGGTCAACACGTCCACGATCGTGGCGGCGCCCACTCGGTAGCGCTCCCGCACCACCCGCAGGTCCTCCTCCGCCGCCGCCACGCTGGTGCGGGCGATCGCGATCCGGACCCGGGCCGCCTCGAGCAGGGCGAACTGGGTGGCCAGGGCCGCGCGCACCTGCCGCCGGGCGTCTGCGGCACTCGCCTCGGCGGCTTCCAGGGCGCTGTAGCGGGCGTCGATCGTTTGCTCCCGGGAGAACCGGTTGAAGAGCGGCCAGGAAAGCTGGAGCCGGAGGTCGCGCGAGGCGAAGAGCTCGTAATCGCGGGTGCTGGTACCGCTCCAGCTCGCGGAGCCCGACAGCGACAGGGTGGGCCAGTAGGCCGCCCGGGAGGCGGTGAGCTGGGCCCGCGCGGCCCGCTCCTGGGACTCGGCGGCCTGCACCCGGGGAGACCGGGCCTGCGCCTCGAGCAGGAGCGAGGCGGTATCGAGGGTCTCCAGCACCCCGTAGAAGCTCGAGTCGTCCGCCGCGGCCACCGGCCGGTCGGACCCGACCAGCCGCCCCAGCTCCGCCTGACTCTGGGCCACCGCGGCTTGCTGGGAGGCGAGCTGGACCTGCGCGTTCCCCAGGTTCACCACCGAGCGCAGCGAGTCGGACCGCGTGGCCGATCCGACCCGAAGCTTCGCCACCGACAGGTTGAGCTGCTCCTCGGCCCGGCGCACGCTCGCCTCGCGCACCCGCACGAGCTGCTGCGCGGCCAGCGCGGCGAAGAACTGCTGGGTGGTGGCGAGCGCCACCTGGTACTGGGCGTCCATCAGGCCCGCGTCGGCCGCGTCTCGGGTGGCAGTCGCCGCCCGGCGGTCGGCGCCGCGGCGGAATCCGGTGAAGAGGTCAATGGAGGTCGAGAGCCCGAAGTTCAGGCTCTTGGTGGTCTGGTTGCCGCTCTCCAGTTCGTTGGTGACCGGATTGAACCGCGAGGGTCCTTCGGCGAAGCTGGTCTGGCCCGACGAGGTGGCCGTGAGACTGGGCAGATAGGCCCCGGTGGCCGAGCGCACCTGCGCCTGAGCGTTGCGGACCGTGCCGCGCGCCTGGATCACAGCGGGCTGCACCCGCTGGGCCCGCTCGATCGCCTCCGCCAGGGTGATGGCGGGGGCCTGGGCCCGAGCCGGCGCGGGCGCGAGGCAGTAGAAGGATCCGGCCAGCAGAGCGATTCGCCAGGTCATCGGGGTTTCGGCCCGGTATCGTGCCGGCGCCGCTCGGCGTCCAGCCGTTCGACAAGCTGCTGGTATCTCACCTGTTGCTCCGCGGAGAGCTGGGACCGGACCTCGGAGCGGATCACGCTCCGGAGGCTGTCGAACCGGGGCCGGATCTCGCTCCACAGGGAGTCCATGGCCCCGGCGGACCGGCGGAGGATGGCCCGGATACTGTCCTCCTGGGTCGGGGACAGCTCGAGCTCGCGGTCGAGCATCTGGACGTAGCCTTCCGGGCCGTGCCAGCGGCCCCGGCCGGGCCCATGGCGGCCCAGCTCCCGGGCGGCCCAGGCGCCCAGGCCGGCGCCGAGCAGCGCCGCCAGGAAGAGCAGCAGCACCGCCTTGAGCTTGTTGACTGTCACCACGACCTCTGCCTCACTCGTGCCTCACTCGACGCCCAGCGCCACGGCCACCAGCGCATCGGGAGCCGGGATTTCCGGCTCGCCCAGCACCTCGCCGGCCACGACGCCGGCTGCCGTGGCCGTCCCCGCATCGCTCTCCTGGGTCGCCAGGCCGAGCGCCCACCCCAGCAGCGCCGCTAGAAGCAGCGCGGCGGCAATGCGGGGCCGGGCCCACGCGGCCAGCACCTCCCAGCTCGATCGGTTGGCGGGAAGCGCCGCCAGCACGCGGCGGACAAACGCCGGCCCGTCGCCGGGGTCCAGCCCCTCGCGTAGCAGCCGGCCGAGCGGCTCGTCCCGCTCCTCGCCGAACGGGTTGAGGGTCACTCCTCGCCCTCCAGAAACGGGCCCAGCGCCTCCCGAAGGGCGCGCCGCGCGTGAAACAGATCCGACCGCACCGTGCCAGCCGGGACGCCGAGCAGTTCGGCGATCTCCCCGTGGGCGTAGCCCTCGGCGTCGAAGAGCAGCACCACCAGCCGCTGCCGCTCGGGGAGCCGGGCCAGCGCGAGCTCCAGCCGCTCCCGGAGGAGCCCCCGATTGGCCAGCCGGTCCGGCGGCGCGTCCGGAGCTGGCTCCTGGTCCGCCAGGGGCCGGGCCGAGCGCAGGCGCCGGCGGCGCTCGAGGTCGCGCGCTGCATTGATGGCGATCCGCACCAGCCAGGGGCCTAACGGACGAGCGGGGTCGAACCGGCCCAGCGCCCGCCAGGCGCTCAGGAAGGCGTCCTGAGCCGCGTCGTCGGCGTCATCTGCCTGGCGCAGGATCGCGCGGGTCACCCGCCGGACCGTAGGCCCGTAGCGCGCCACCACCTCGCCGAACGCAGCGCTGTCGCCGGCCCGGGCCCGGGCCACGAGCTCGGCGTCGCTCCATGAGGGTATACGCACCGGGGGGCTCTGGCGTTGAAGTGTAGCGCCGCGGGACGGGGCGCTTCGAATCAAGCTATCGAGCCGCCGCGGGCGCGGAACCCGGCCTGCCTTCATAACCCCTTAGGCCACCATGAAATAGGACTTCCGCCCCGACCCGCCTGGTCAGGAGAACGCCACTTGCCTCGACCCCGGAGCCGGCTGGCTCACTCGGCGATCGCACTCTTGGCGAAGGCGCCCCATGCGGAACCGACGACTCCGGATTGCCCTCTACTCGCACGACACCATGGGCCTGGGCCACACCCGACGGAACCTGCTGGTGGCCCAGGCGCTGGGCCAGCTCGAGCCCCGCCCGGCCATCCTGCTCCTCTTCGGGGTGCGGGAAGCCGCGGGTTGTCCCTTCCCGCCCGGTGCCGAGGCGCTGACGCTGCCTGCCTTCCGCAAGGATGCGGAGGGGGGCTACCGCGCCCGCACCCTCGACCTGCCGGTGGAGCAGCTCACCGCACTCCGGGCCTCGATGCTCCGGGCCGCCCTCGCGGGGTTCGACCCCGACCTGCTGGTCGTGGACAAGGCGCCCCGCGGCGCCCTGGGCGAGCTGGAGCCTGCCCTGCGGATGCTCCGGCGCCGGGGCCGCGCCCGCGTGGTGCTGGGTCTGCGCGACATTCTCGACCGGCCCGAGGCGGTGGCTGCCGAGTGGCGCCGAGAGGACACGCTGGACGCGCTCCGGCGCTATTACGACGCGATCTGGGTCTACGGGGATTCGCGCCTGGCCGACCCGGTCCGGGAATATGGTCTACCGCTGGACCTCGCGGCCCGGGTCCGGTTCACCGGATACCTCGATCCCCGGCTCCGCCTGGGAGGGCAGGCGCTGTCGCACCCGCCCCCGATTCCCGGGGGGCCGTTCGCGCTCTGTGTCGTGGGCGGCGGCGAGGATGGTGCCGCGCTGGCGGAAGCGTTCGCCGGGGCCGTGGCGCCGGCTGGATGGGACCGGGTGATCGTCACGGGTCCGTTCTTTCCCGAAGCGGCAGCGGGGCGGCTCGCCGAGTACGCCGATCGCCATCCGGGCCTTCGGGTGCTGCGGTTCGTCGAGGAGCCCGGCCTGCTGCTGGAGCGGGCGGCCCGGGTCGTCGCCATGGGCGGGTACAACACGGTGACGGAGATCCTGGCCTACGGGAAGCGCGCGCTCGTGGTGCCCCGGGTGCGCCCGCGGGCCGAACAGCTCATTCGGGCCTCCCGCCTCGCCCGGCTCGGGTTCCTCGACCTTCTGCATCCGGATCAGCTCGAGGCCGCGGCCGTGAGCCGGTGGCTGCGGGCCCCGTTGCCGGCGGTTCCCGAGGTCCGGACCCGGCTCGACTTCAACGGGTTGAGCCGGATTGCCGGGCTGGCGCGGGAAGTCCTCGACCTCCAGCGCCGGCCCCTCGCACCGATCCCCGCACCGGCACGGAGGGACCGCCGTGTGGCCGTCTGACCGGGGGCCGATCGGCTACGTGCTCAAGCGGTACCCGCGGCTCTCGGAGACCTTTGTCGTCTCCGAGATCCTGGCGCACGAGGAGGCAGGGGAGACGGTAGAGATCTTCGCGCTCCGAGCCCCGAACGAAACCCTGGTGCAGGACGAGGTCGCTCAGGTCCGCGCTCCCGTTCACTATCTCGCGATCCCGGACGCCGGGCTGAGCGATGCGCTGTTCGACGCCACCCTGGCGGGCGCGGCGCCTGAGCTGCCGGGCCTGGCGGCAGCACTCGGCGATCCCGGACCGACTCGCCGCGAACTCTGGCAGGCGGTGCGCCTGGCGCTCCTCGTCCGCGCGCGGGGCGTCCGCCACCTGCACGCGCATTTTGCGACCACGGCCGCCACGGTGGCCCGGGTGGCCGCGAAGCTCGCCAGCCTGGAGTACAGCTTCACCGCCCACGCCAAGGATATCTACCACCGCGACGTGGACCCGGCCGAGTTCCGGCGCAAGCTTCGCAGCGCGAGGGCGGTGGTGACGGTGAGCGAGTTCAATCGGGCATGGCTCAGGCGGCGCTACGGGCCGGCCGCGGAGCGGGTGCGGCGGATCTACAACGGGCTCGATCTCCGCCGGTTCTCCTTTACCCGACCCGCGGGACGCGAGCGCCTGGTGCTGTTCGCCGGCAGACTGGTGGCCAAGAAGGGCGTGGCCGATCTCCTCGCAGCGTTGGCCCACCTCGCTCAGTGGGGCAGCGATTGCCGGTGCGAGATCATCGGGTCGGGGCCGCTTCGCGAGGCGCTGGAAAGGCAGGCCCGCGCGCTCGGGCTGGCCGGGCGAGTGCGCTTCCGGGGCGCGCTTCGCCGCTCCGAGGTCGCGGCCACCATGCGGCGCGCCGCCGTGCTCGCCGCGCCGGGTGTGGTAAGCGAGGACGGTGACCGCGATGGCCTCCCCACCGTGCTGCTCGAGGCGATGGCGCTCGGCACGCCGTGCGTGGCCACCGCCGTGACCGGGGTCCCAGAGCTGATCG
>JBBIMQ010000153.1:0-6779 GCA_037444345.1 Gemmatimonadota bacterium
CGTAGCTCAGTCGGTAGAGCGCATCCTTGGTAAGGATGAGGTCACCGGTTCAATCCCGGTCGCGAGCTCTGAACGGCAGGGAACCGAGGGTCAGGGACCAGGGCCCGCGCGGGTCCGGCGCCACGCCCCCGGTCCCTCAGCACTGAGGACGTGATGCCGAGAGAGAAGATCATTCTCGAATGCACCGAGTGCCGGGAACGCAATTACTTCACTGACAAGAACCGGCGCAAGCACCCGGAGCGGGTGGAGTGGAAGAAGTACTGCCCCCGCTGCAACCGGCACCGGTTGCACAAGGAGTCGAAGTGACGGCGGAAGCGCAAGCGAAGTCGCCGCTTCCCGTGGTCCAGCGCCTCGGCGAGGCACGGGAGTGGCTCCGGGCCGCCGTTCAGGAGCTGGGCAAGGTGACCTGGCCCAGCCGCGAGGAGCTGATCAAGGCGACCCGGATGATCGTGGTGCTGTCCATCGCGCTCGGCGTGCTGATCGGCCTCATGGACTGGGTGCTCAACCTCATCCTGGTGGATGGGGTGGCAGCCCTGACGCGCTGATGCCGGCGGCGACGACGATGGAATACCGCTGGTACGCGATCCAGACCACGGCCGGCCACGAGAACAAGGTCCGCAACCTGATCGCGCAGCGCATCGCCCAGGACCCGAGGCCGGAGGATCAGAAGCTCATCCGGAAGGCCCTGGTCCCGACCCAGGAGGTCGTGGAGATCAAGGGCGGGAAGAAGGTGACGGTCGAGCGCAAGCTCTATCCCGGTTACGTCCTGGTCGAGATGGTAATGAACCAGGAGTCGCTGCATGTGATCAACAGCATCCAGGGCGTGATCAAGTTCGTGGGGGCGGGCAAGTTCCCGCAGCCGCTCCGCCAGGAGGAAGTGAACCGGCTGCTCGGCATCGTGGAGGAAGTGGCCGAGGCGGAGCCCAAGGAAGAGATCCCGTTCATGGTCGGCCAGGTGGTGGAGATCACCGAAGGGCCGTTCTCGGATTTCAGCGGCACGGTCGAGGAAGTCCTGCCGGACAAGGGGAAGGTGAAGGTCTCGGTCAGCCTGTTCGGCCGGCCGACCTCGGTGGAGCTGGATTACTTGCAGTTGAAGGGACACTAGGGATCGGGAGGCGCGAGGGATCGGCGGATTGATGGGTCGCGCGCTTGCGATCTGCCGGTCCGGCCCTCCCAGCTCTCCGGAGTCCCTGCCGCCACCGCGCGGGTTTCGCGGGAGCCGCGAGCTGCCCCGGGCAGCCGGCGACACAAAGGAGTGGTATGGCCAAGAAGGTCACCGCAGTGATCAAGCTGCAGTGCCCGGCCGGTGCTGCCAACCCGGCACCGCCCGTCGGGACGGCCCTGGGGCCGCACGGCGTGAACATCATGGAGTTCTGCAAGCAGTTCAACGCCAGGACCCAGGGGCAGGCCGGGATGGTGATCCCGGTCATCGTGACGGTCTATCAGGACCGCACCTTCAGCTTCATCACCAAGACGCCGCCGGCGCCCAATCTCCTGCTCAAGGAGGCGGGCATTGAAAAGGGCAGTGCCGCCCCGAACCGGGACAAGGTGGGGCGGGTGACCCGCGCCCAGCTCAAGAAGATCGCCGAGATCAAGATGCCCGACCTCAACGCCGCCGATCTGGAGGGGGCCATGCGGATGATCGCCGGCACCGCCCGCTCCATGGGGCTGGAGGTGGTGGACTGATGGCGACGCGGGGCAAGAAGTATCGGGCTGCGGTGAGCCGGCTCGAGCGGGGGCGGGAGTACCCGATTCCGGAGGCGGTCAAGCTGGTCAAGCAGGCGGCCTTCGCCAAGTTCGACGAGACGGTGGACGTGGCGGTCCGCCTGGGTGTGGATCCGCGGCACGCCGACCAGGTGGTGCGGGGGACCGTGGTCCTTCCGCACGGCACCGGGAAAGCGGTGCGGGTGCTGGTGATCACGCAGGGCGACAAGGTGAAGGAAGCGCTCGACGCCGGCGCGGACTTCGCCGGGACCGAATACGTCCAGAAGATCAAGGACGGCTGGCTGGACTGCGACGTCATCGTCGCCACCCCGGATGTGATGGGCCAGCTGGGCCAGCTCGGCCGGATCCTGGGGCCGCGCGGCCTGATGCCCAATCCCAAGGCCGGCACGGTGACGCTGGACGTCGCCCGAGCGGTGCGGGAGATCAAGGCGGGCAAGATCGAGTTCCGGGTGGACAAGACCGGCAACGTCCACGCCCCGATCGGCAAGGTGAGCTTCTCGGAGCAGCAGCTGGCCGAGAACCTCCAGACCTTCCTGGACACGATCGTCAGGGCCAGGCCGGCGGCGGCCAAGGGTCACTACATCCGCTCGGCCACGGTGTCCAGCACCATGGGACCGGGCGTCCGGCTCGACCCGGCGGGGTACAGATGAGCAAGGCGGAACGACAGGCCCAGCTCGCGGCGCGGACCCAGAGCCTGAAGGCGCACCCCAATATCTTCGTCACCGACTTTCAGGGACTCAACGTCCAGCGGATGACGGAACTGAGGCGGCGCCTGCGGAGCGTGGGGGCGCGGTACGTGGTGGTGAAGAACACGCTGGCCGAGCGGGCACTGGCCGCCAATCGCGTGAGCGGGCTCGACCAGTTGCTGGCCGCAGGCACCGGGCTGGTGCTGTCGGTGGACCCGCTGCCCGCGGCCAAGGTGGTCACCGAGTTCGCCAAGGAGTTCGACCGGCCGGCCTTGAAGGGCGGGGTGGTGGACGGCGCGGCGGTGCCGGTGGCGCACATCCAGCGGCTGGGTGCCATCCCGCCGCGGGACACCCTCCTCGCCATGGTGGCGGGCACGTTGGGGGCGATCCTGAGTACGTTTGTAGGCTGCCTCGAGGCGCTCCGGACGGAGCGGGCCCAGGCCTCGCATTGAACCGCAGGGAGACTCTGACCCATGAGCACGAGCACGCTGAGCAAGGACGATATCCTCGAGGCCATCGGCAAGATGAGCGTCCTCGAGCTGGCCGACCTCATCGAGGCGTTCAAGGCCAAGTTCAACGTGACGGCGGCGATCGCCGCCGCGCCCGCAGCCGGTGGTGCCGCGGGCGGCGCGGCGCCGGCGGCCGAGGAGAAGACCGACTTCACCGTCGTCCTGAAGGAGGGCGGTCCCAAGAAGATCCAGGTCATCAAGGTGGTGCGCGAGCTCACCAGCCTGGGTCTCAAGGAGGCCAAGGACCTGGTAGACAACACGCCCAGCACTATTAAGGAAGGCGTCCCGAAGGCCGAGGCCGAGGAGATGAAGAAGAAGCTGGAGGAGCAAGGCGCCGTCGTCGAGCTGAAATAGGCTGAGCCCCCTCCCGGGCCGGTGGCGGGTGCGCCGGCGAGGGATCGGCCAGGCTCCCTGTTTCGGTGAGACGACATGACTGCTGGACGGCTTCGATAAGCGCGTAGACTCCTGAGCCCCGCGTGCCCTCCCTGCAATCGGCCGGGAGGGACGCGACGGGGCCATTTGCGTTGGGTGGAACTGATGCCGACGTCACGACCCCAGATCGTGTTCTCCAAGCGCGAGGTGGGCATGCCCATGCCCAACCTCCTCGAGATCCAGACCCGGGCCTTCCAGAGCCTCCTGGTCCCCGACGACGTGCACGGGGAGCGGCAGGACGTGTCGCTGGAGCGGGTCTTCCGGGATCTCTTCCCGATCACCGACGTGAACGGGAAGTACAGCCTGGAGTTCATCTCCTACCACCTGGGCGAGCCCAAGTACAGCGTGGAGGAATGCATCGAGCGCGACATGACCTATGCCGCGCCGCTCAAGGCCACGCTGCGACTGGATGTCTTCGAGGAGGTGGATGGCCAGCGCCGGCTCAAGAACGCCATCGAGAAGGAGGTCTATCTGGGGGAACTCCCCATCATGACCCCGCTCGGGACGTTCGTGATCAACGGGGCGGAGCGGGTGGTGGTGAGTCAGCTCCACCGCTCGCCCGGGGTGGTGTTCGAGGAGGATACCCATCCCAACGGCCAGCGGCTCTATTCGGCGCGGATCATCCCGTTCCGCGGGTCGTGGGTGGAGTTCACGATCGATATTCACGACGTGATCTTCGTCCACATCGACAAGAAGAAAAAGTTCCCGGCCACGGCCTTGCTCCGCGCCTTCGGCTACGGGACCAACGCCGACATCCTCAAGCTCTTCTTCGCGACCAAGGAGCTGGACATCACCGGCAAGCTGGAGATGCGGCAGGAGCGGCGCGAGGTGGTGGGCGCGCTGCTCGCGGCCGAGGTGCCGAATCCCGAGGAACCGGGCGGCGCGCCGCTCGCCACGGTGGGAGACGAGCTCACCCCGGAGCGGCTGAACCAGCTCCGGCGGGTGGGGGTGAAGACGGTCAAGGTCTTCGCGGGCTACACTTCGCTCGATCTCCGGGAGGAAGAGCAGCCCACGACCACCCGGGAGCGGGCCCGCCAGGTCCTGGCCTTCGACGTGGCCGATCCCGAGACCGGCGAGGTCCTGGCCGAGGCGGGGAGCGAACTGACCGAGTCGCTGCGCAAGAAGCTCATCCGAGCGGGGGTGCAGCGGGTGGACGTGCTGCTCCCGCCGGGCCGGGGCGATTCGCCGCTCATCAAGAACACGCTCGCCAAGGATCCGACCCATAGCGAGGCCGAGGCCCTGGAGCAGATCTACGGTCTGCTCCGGCCGGGCGAGGCGCCGAATCTGGAAACGGCGCGGGAGGCGCTCAAGCGGCTCTTCTTCAACCCCAAGCGGTATGACCTGGGGCGGGTGGGCCGTTACAAGATCAATCAGCGGCTCAAGCTCAAGGTCCCCTCCAACCACACGGTGCTCACGGAGGAGGACTTCATCGCGATCATCCGCTATCTGATGGAGCTGCACGACGGGCGCGGCTTCACCGACGACATCGACCACCTGGGCAACCGCCGGATCCGGTCGGTGAGCGAGCTGATCGCCAACCAGTTCTCGGTGGGGCTCTCCCGGATGGCGCGGCTGGTGAAGGAGCGGATGAGCATCAACTCCGATCCGGAGAAGATTTCGCTCGACGATCTGGTGAACGCGCGCACGGTCTCGGCGGTGATCCAGGCGTTCTTCGGGTCGAGCCAGCTCTCGCAGTTCATGGACCAGACCAACCCGCTCGCCGAGCTGACCAACAAGCGGCGGCTGTCGGCGTTGGGACCGGGCGGCCTCACGCGGGAGCGGGCGGGCTTCGAGGTCCGCGACGTGCACTACTCGCAGTACGGGCGGATGTGCCCGATCGAGACGCCGGAAGGGCCGAACATCGGCCTGATCACGAGCCTCTCGACCTACGCCCGCATCAACGACCTGGGCTTCATCGAGACCCCCTACCGGGTGGTGAAGAACGGCCGGGTGACGAGCGAAATCCGCTGGCTGTCGGCCAGCGAGGAGGAGGGCTACGCGGTGGCCCAGGCCAACGCGCCCCTCGACGCCGACGGCCGGTTCCTGGAGGACCTGGTGCTCTGCCGCAAGGGCGACGACTACCCGCTGCTGCCGCCCGAGCGCATTGACTACATGGACGTGGCGCCGGAGCAACTGGTCTCGATCGCGGCGGCGTTGATCCCGTTCCTGGAGCACGACGACGCCAACCGCGCGCTCATGGGGTCCAACATGCAGCGCCAGGCGGTACCGCTCATCTTCCCGCAGGCGCCGATCGTGGGCACCGGGCTGGAGGAGAAGGTGGCCAAGGATTCCGGGGCGGTGATCGTGGCGCGGCGGGCCGGCACCGTGACCCGGGTGACCGCCGACGAGATCATCGTGGACGCCGGGGCGGATGGCCAGGCCCCGGGCGAGGTGCCGCTCGCCCGGCTGGAGCAGCAGGATCGCTACCGGATCCGCAAGTTCTGGCGCACCAACCAGGACACCGCCATCAATCAGCGGCCGCTGGTCCGGGTGGGCGAGAAGGTGAAGGCCGGGCAGGTGATTGCCGACGGCGCCGCCACCGAAGCGGGCGAGCTGGCGCTCGGCAGCAACGTCACCGTGGCGTTCATGCCGTGGTACGGCCACAACTTCGAGGACGCCATCGTGCTCTCCGAGCGCCTGGTGAAGGACGACGTGTACTCGTCCATCCATATCCAGGAGCTGGAGCTTCACGTCCGCGACACCAAGCGGGGCCAGGAGGAGATCACCCGCGAGATCCCCAATGTCTCCGACGAGGCGCTGGTGGACCTCGACGAGCGGGGCATCGTGCGGATCGGGGCCCACGTCAAGCCGGGCGACATCCTGGTCGGGAAGATCACGCCCAAGGGCGAGACCGAACTCTCGCCCGAAGAGAAGCTCCTGACCGCGATCTTCGGCGAGAAGGCCAAGGACGTCAAGGACAGCTCGCTCAAGGTGCCGCCGGGGATGAAGGGGGTCGTGATCGACGTCAAGATCTTCTCCCGGATCGAGGACCAGGTGGTCGAGAAGGACCGGGGCGAGCGGATCGGCGAGGTGCGGCGGATCGAGAGCGAGGAGAAGGCGCGGATCAACGCCGTCATGTTCGAGGAGCTCAAGCATCTGCTCCAGGGGCAGGAGGTGGCCCTGATGCTCAAGGCCGGGACGGTGGAGGAGGCGGTTCCCGCCGGCACCCGGCTCACCGCCAGCCTGCTCGGGGAGCTCGACCTGGGCGAGGTGGACCTGAAGACGCTCCGGGTGGCCAGTCGGGCCGCCAACGAGCGGATCCGCGCCACCATCGAGGCGGCCGCGCGCGAGCGGGCCAAGGTGGAGGAGAAGGCCGAGGACCAGATCGACAAGATCCTCCAGCCTGACGAGTTGCCGCCGGGCGTGATCCAGCTGGTCAAGGTGTACTTGGCCGAGAAGCGCAAGATCTCGGTGGGCGACAAGATGG
>JBBIMQ010000154.1:0-3838 GCA_037444345.1 Gemmatimonadota bacterium
GCCCGCCAGTCCCGCCAGCAGGCACCACCGGCCGGCGAGCCCGAGAACGGCGTGGCGGGAACGCGGCTCGCCGGCCGGCCCGCCAGCACGCTCCCCCAGCCGGGGCAGCGCGGCCAGCAGACCCCCGAGCAGCACACCCAGCGCCAGGTACAGGGGCTCCCACCGGGGCGGGGCGTCAGGCACCGGGTACGCGTCGCTCAGGTACACCGTGCGCTCGGCGCGCACTAGCGGGACCATGCGCCCGCTGCTGTCAGGCACCTGGACGAGTCGCAGGTGTTCCCGGAGCTTCAGGGGCAGGAACATCTCCTCCCAGGCGCTGAGCTCGCGGTCGGCGCCCCGGCCGACGGCCAGCAGGAGCCCGGTATAGAGCAGGGGATTGTGGCTATTGAGGCGCTGGGTGTGAAAGCGGTAGCTGGCGCCGGTGCGCACGGTGTCGGTGCGGGCCCGGATCGCCCCCCCCAGCACCCGGTCGAGCGCGTCCCGCACCCGCGTGGAACAGTTGTCCCGGTAGTAGTCGTAGCGATAGAACCGGTTCTCCGGTCGCACGTTCCACTCCAGGTAGTCCCGCAGCGCGGCACGCTGCGCCGGCGTCAGCTCGAGCTCCTGCCACCACACCGAGCGGCCGGCCGCGATGTAGCGCGGCACGTCCCGATCCGTGTCCACCCGGTCCACCCAGTACCACATCCGGCCCTGCACGAACTGGAGCAGAAAGTTGTCCTGCCGGAAGCTGAACATCCCGTAGTTGTAGGAGCGTCGGGTCCCGCGGGCGCGATCTTCCACCACGATCGCGTTGTGACCGAACCGTTCCCACGGCTGGGCCCCGACTCCCATCGTCATGACCGAGATGACGAGCTCGGCGCCCGGCTCGCCGGACCGGCGACCCGGCACGCCGGCGGAGGGCGCCTGGGCGGCGAGCGAGGCGGCGGCGAGGAGCGACAAGACAGCGCAGAGGGCCCCTTCCCCCCCCCGCATTCCCCGCCGGCCGGTCACAGCTCCACGTCCCGGCCTCGGGCCGCGGATTCGTAGATTGCGTCCAGCACCCGGTGCAGCACGAGCTGCTCGGCGTTGTTCAGCGGCTTGGCCTCGCCCCGGATCGAGGCCAGGAAGTGGGCCCACTCGGCCCGGAAGGAAGCCAGGAAAGCATTCTCGCGCCCGATCGCCCCGGTGGGCGCCACGTCGGCTGGAACCCCGTGCAGTTCCTTCCACACGTGCAACGGATTGATCCCGGCCGTCCCCTTGCTCGCTCGCACGCCGAGCCCGAAGCGCTCCCCGGCACCCACGTGGTGCCAGGTGACGTCCAGGAACAGGGAGACCCCCGTCTCGCAGACCACGAACGCGCTCCCCGAGGTTTCCACCCCGCGACCCGCGTCGGGCGGATGGACGGAGGCGCTCACCCGGAGGGGCTTCGGGTTATTGGCCAGCCAGAGACCGAGATCGAGGATCGCCTCGCCGAGATCGAGCATCGCCCCCCCGCCGGCTTCCTCGCGCTTGAGCCGCCAGCCCAGCTGGGCCCGGCTGGGGCGGAACACGTGCCAGCTGCCCCGAATGCTCTCGACTTTCCCCAGCTCGCCGCTCTGGATGAAGCTCCGCACGATCTGCACGTCCGCCCGGTAGCGATGACTCAACCCCACGTGCAGGAGCCGACCCCGCTTCTCGGCCTGCCGGAGGATCCGCTGGACCCCGGCGCCGTCCAGAGCCAGCGGGCGTTCGACCAGCACGTGCAGGCCGGCCGAGAGCGCCGCGATGGCGTGCGGCTCGTGGAGGTGATTCGGCGTGCACACCGCGACCGCGTCGAGCTCCTGATATTCGAGCAGCTCGTCAATGTCGCTGTAGGCATCGGGAACGCCGAACCGCTGGGCCAGGGCACGGGCCTTGGGCAGATCGGTGTCGCAGACCGCCACGACCCGCACACCCTTGAGTTTGCGGAGGACCGGTAGGTGCGCCACCTGGGTGATCGCGCCGGCCCCCACGATTCCCACTCTGAGCGGTTCGGTCATCGTCCTGGCCCCGCCGTTCGGTGGCTTCAGTAGACCCGGGTCAGCGCGGTCCCGGGGAAATAGGCCGCCAGAATCTCGGCGGCCTTCTGGCCAGCCCGGGCCCGGCCTACCGCGCCCCACTGGCAGAACCCCACCCCATGCCCCGCCCCGGCGCCATCGGCCACCAGGGTGTCCAGCCGGCCGCCGATGCGCGTCTCGCTGAGGGTGAAGGCGGCGCTCCGGAGCAGCGGCTCCCCCACCGGGCGCAGGACCTGCCGCACCGCGGGGCCGTCCACGTCCACGGTCTGCCGGGCCAGCGCCACCGCGATCCGGGCGACCCGGTCCGACGCGGTCCGCGCCACCACCCGCACCCCGCGTACCGTGGCCGCTTCCTCTCCCGGCGTTCCGGTCACGCCGGGCAGGGACTGCCGCAAGACCTGACTCAGCTCCTCGCCCGACCAGCGGACCCGCCAGCGGTAGCGCGGGGAAATCCGGCAGTACGGGCGCCCGGACCGATCGGTATCGCTCACCGAGACGAGATACGGGCGCGCCGCGCCCACGAAGACCTCCGGTCCGCCGGCGGTGCGGCCCGCACAGGTGGAGTAGAAAAAGGCGTCAATCGGCGCCCCCTCCCAGGTGAGGATCTGCCCGGCCGTCTGCCGGACCGCGGTCCAGCCGAGGACCGTTTCGGCCGCGACACCGCCGTAGACCTGATCGGCCACCGTGGCATAGAAGTCGAAGCCTTCGGCGGCGCGCTTGCCGAGGTTACGAAGGGCGAAGGTGCGGGAGACCACGGCCTGAGCCGCGAGTGCCTCGAGCTCCGAGGTGTCCCGGCGGCCCATTTCGGCGGACACCACTCCGGCCAGGTAGTCCTCCAACCCGACCTGGTTGACCACGGTGAGCCCGGGTCCGTTGCGATCGGGGAACGCCAGGAGCCGGCCGCGATAGGCCCGGCCGTCGAGCGCGATGAACTCGTCCGCGGCGCGGGGCACGAAGCCGAGGAGCGGGGCAGAGGTGCCGATCCCCCGCGCATTCGTTGCCCTGACCTCCCCGCCAGAGCGGACCACCGACCAGGCCGTTCCGCCCGGTGCCTCGAGCAGCACCCGGCCCTCCTGGTCGAGGATGGCAAACTCCTGCGAGGCCGACACGACGAGACGGGAAGCCCCGGTGCCCAGCCCGATCCGGATCAGGGGCTCCGCGCCTTCGGGCACCGGGCCCAGCTCGGCCGGGGGGGTCCGGGTGCAGGTCAGCATCACGCCGGCGCCGGCGAGCGCGAGGGCGGCGCGCAGGGTGGCAGCGGAGCGCGACGCAGAGCCCTTCGCCCGGGTCATTCCAGGGAGAGCACGGAGCGGCCGCTCCTTGCGATCATGACCTCACCCCTCCTCATGCCGGACGTGGCAGCGCGGAGCCGCTTCAACCGGCCTGAATGTAACCCGGCCCCGTCTCGAATTCACCAACGACGGGCCACTTGACGGGTTCGGCGTGAGCCGGTAGCTTGGGGCTACGGCGGATGGATTTAGGGCCACTTGCTCCCGCCGGGGGCCAGCGCTCCGAACCAAAGAGCTAAAGAGCCGGAGATCCCCGCGGCTCGTGGCCACGGGGATCTTTCCGTTAGGACAGAGGCGGAGCAGACGAATGCCAGCGATGCGGCCGGCGACGATGTGTCGAACCGTGGGCAAGCGCCCCCCTGCAGGGGTGCGCCGCGCCTCGAGCACAGGTCGCCGGGGGGTAGGAGGGCAGTAGCCCGGCCGTCTGCGACCAAGCCCAGGCCCGGTTCACCTCTCGAGTGAGCCGGGCCTTTTCGTTGCCTGACAGCGCAGTCCTGGCAAGGGAGTTTCGCTCCATGACCTGGTGGTTCGACA
>JBBIMQ010000154.1:3852-6648 GCA_037444345.1 Gemmatimonadota bacterium
GAGCGCCTCGTCGCGCGCCCGCGCCACGCCAGCGCCGGACTCGCTCGGGTGCCGGGAGGCGGGGCACGCCCTGCCGCACCGGCGGAGGCACCACGATGACGCGCCCGCTGGTGGTCCTCAAGCTGGGTGGCGACGCCCTCGCGACCGCGGAGCGGATCGCGGCTCAGGCGGGCCGCCTGGCCCGCCGGGCGCATGGCGAGCGGGTCGTCGTGGTGGCCAGCGCGCGGCGGGGCGTCACCGACCACCTGCTCACTCTGGTGGAGCGGGTCCAGCGGGCGGTGGGTTCGGTGCCCGGCAGCCACCCCGAGGCGGATCGGGCGGTCGCGGCCGGTGAAGTGGTTTCCGCTTCGTTGCTGAGCCTCGCCCTCGAAGGGCTGGGCTGCCGGGCCCGGTCGCTCGACGCCCGCGAAGCGGGCCTGACCAGCGACGGGCGGTTCGGGACGGCCTGCCTCACCGCCGTGGATCGCGCTCCCCTGCTCCGGCTGCTGGACCAGGGCGTGATCCCGGTGGTAATGGGGTTTCAGGGGTGGTACCAGGGACGGGTCACGACGCTTCCCCGGGGGGGATCGGACTTCACGGCCGTGTCCCTCGCCATCGCGTTAGGCGCCGAGCGCTGCGACCTGGTCAAGGAGTCGGGCGGGCTCTGCACCGCGGACCCGCGGCTCGTGCCGGAGGCCCGGCCCCTCCGGAGTGCGCCCCATCGCTTTCTCACCGCGCTGGCGGAGGCCGGGGCCCAGGTGATGCAGCCGGAGGCGGCGTCGCTGGCGGAACAGGCGGGGCTACCGCTCCGGTTCCTGCCGCTCGATCACGACGAGCCGGCCTCCGTGGTGAGCGCGGCGGGGCGCAACGGCCTCCTCCGCGGCGTCGCGGTCCGGCGGCTGAACGATGGGGTCGCAGCGCTGACCGCGGTCGCCGACCAGCCGGTTCCGCCCTCCGACTGGGATCGGCTGATGGCCGAGCTGGCCGCGGCGAAGCTGGAGCCGGAAGACGTGCAGGTCGCCGAGGCGCGCTGCGCCTTCCGGCTGCCCGCCGATACGGTGGCGCGGGCGGCCCGCCTGGTTCACGCCGCGTTCGTGGGCGATGCCTGGGGAGACCCGGTGGCGAGACCGCCGCGCTGATCCGCCGCCGCCCGCCTTCCGGATCAGGACAGGAAACTTTCCAGCGCCCGGGCCCGGCTCACGTGGCGCAGCCGGGTGAGGGCTTTCTCCTTGATCTGCCGCACCCGCTCGCGGGTGATGCCGAGCAGGCTCCCGATCTCCTCCAGCGTCTTCGGCTCGTCGCCGTCCAGGCCGAAATAGAGACGGAGAATCCGCGCCTCCCGCTCCTTGAGAGTGGACAGGACCTCTTCGATGGACTCGGTGAGCGCCTTCTCGAAGGTGTCGCTGTCGGGGCCCGCGCTCTGAGTATCGGGGAGATAGTCCAGGAGCTTGTTGTCCTCCCCCGGCGTGAGCGGCGCGTCCAGCGAAAGATGGTTCTGGGAGATCGAGAGGGTCTTCTGCACTTCCTCCATGGGGATGTCCATACCCTCGGCGATCTCGGAGGGCGTGGGCTCCCGGCCCAGCTCCTGGAGCAGAGCGCTGGAGCGCTTCCCGATCCGGTGCAGCGTCCCGGCGCGGTTGAGCGGCACCCGCACGATCCGGCTCTGCTCCGCCAGCGCCTGGAGGATCGCCTGACGGATCCACCAGACCGCGTAGGAGATGAACTTGATCCCCTTGGTCTCGTCGAACTTGTGGGCAGCCCGAATGAGCCCGAGGTTCCCTTCGTTGATCAGATCGGCCAGCGAGACGCCCTGGTTCTGGTACTTCTTGGCCACCGACACGACGAACCGCAAGTTGCTCCGCACCAGCTTGTCCAGCGCTTCCTCGTCGCCGGCATGAATGCGCTTGGCCAGCTCGACCTCCTCGTCCTGATTGATCAGCGGATACCGGCTGATCTCGCGGAGGTACTGATCGAGCGAGCTGTCGTCGGAGGACGTGCCGCGCTTGCCGCTGCCGACGCGCATGGGACGCATGGTTGACCTGGCCTCGATGACGGCGGGAAGGAGCCCGGCTAGTACCTTAGCCGGAGGAGGAAGGGTTGGCAACGGGCGGCCGGGGAGTCCCGGCGGTCGCCAGCGCGCGGCGACCGCGGTGAGCGGGGCAGCGCCGCGGCCCCGAGGCCGCCGGCCCTCGATCTGCCTCCCCCGCATCCTCGCCCTTGCCGCGGGGCGCTAACCGCAGAACCAGTGCGCGGTGGCCCTGGCGTAGCCGATCCGCGGCAGCACTTCCCGGGCCAGCAGCACCAGCCCCCACAGCGCGACCAGAAGCGACAGGGTATGCGCCCAGCCGAGGCGCCGCTGCCAGGAGGTAACGGCGCTCCACACCCCGGCGATCACGACGCCGCCTATCGCGCCGAGGTACACCGCCAGGTTGAGGCCGCAGGCGCTGGGGTAGGGCCACTGCGTGATGCCCACGGCGAGCAGGAGCCCGAGTCCCACGCGCAACCAGGTGGTGACGGCGCCGAACCGACTCCGGCCAGCCGGAGGCGGCCCCGGAGCGGGTTCCGCCCCCGAGGCCAGCGCTGGAGCTTTCGGCGCGGGCATCCGCGCGATCATCTGGTCAATCTTGGCGAGCTCCCGATCCCAGTCGCGCGGCGGCTCGGTCATGGCGACTCCCGCGAGAGACCGTAGCGCTCGATCTTCTTGTAGAGATTGGACCGCGGCATCTTGAGGACACGTGGCGTCTCCGTGACGTTCCAGTCGTGCTCCCGCAGCTTGGGGGCGAGGAACGCCCTTTCTGCCTCGTGCTTGAACGCTTC
>JBBIMQ010000155.1:0-769 GCA_037444345.1 Gemmatimonadota bacterium
CGGCGTCCGGGCCGGCCCGCACGGCCAGCAGCCGGTCGTAGCTCCTCCGCAGGCGGTCCTCGTTCACGGTGGCGCCTCGGGTCCGATACCCATTCCCCTGAGCTGGCGGCGGAGGTCTTCCAGGCCGCGGTAGAGAAGGTTCCGGGTCTTGGCTTCCGACCACCCCAGCAGATAGGCGATTTCCAACCGCCCGTAGCCGGCCAGATACATCCGCACCACGGAGCGGCGCGACGCCACCAGCCGGGCCAGCGCCTCATCCACCTGGCGCTCGAGCTCCGACCCTTCCACTCCCGCGTCCGCCGGTGCCGACTCGCCCAGCACGGCTTCCCCGCTCGGGCGAGAGAGGCGCACCGGGGTTTCCCGCCGAGCCCGGCGCCGCCGCAGGAGGTCGAGCGCCGCCGAGACGGCCGTGCGGTGGACGTAGGCGGCGGGCACCGCCCGGATCTTCTCCCCGGTTTCCAGCGCCCGCCACAGCCGGACCCGAACTTCCTGGAGCAGGTCCTCCACATCGCTCCCCCGCAGGCCGTGCTGCTGGCCGATCCGCCGTACCCGATCGGCAAACCGGGTGAGCAACCCCTCCAGCGCCTCCGAGGTCTGGTCCCGGGTCATGGCGAGAAGCTACCGCGCCGCCGACCCACCGGCGACCGGGCCGGTCGGCAGGGGTCCCGGTGCGAATGCACCGGCACGGCACGGCGGAGGCCCCGGCACCAGGGTTCCTGTCCCCGCCCGAGTACCAGGCCCTCCTTCGTCCTCCGGGCAGCTCAACCGT
>JBBIMQ010000155.1:779-1777 GCA_037444345.1 Gemmatimonadota bacterium
CGCGAGCGCGCGCGCCACGCGCAGGTACCCCGCGACGAGCTTCTCCAGGCGGGCCTGCCGCGTGGGATCGTTGAGGCCCCCGTGCTCGTCGAACTGTTGCTCGGCCAGGGGCAGCGGGAACATCTCGGGATAGACGTGGACGCCGAGCCCTTCCAGCACCAGCCGGAGCTGGAGCAGGCCGCGCACGCCACCGAACTGACCATTCGAGGTGGCGAGGAGCAAGGCACTCTGGCCCCGGAACGGCATCGGGCGCGCGCGGGACACCCAGTCTATCGCATTCTTGAGGGGGCCCGGGATGGAGTAGTTGTACTCCGGCGAGGCGAGCAGAATACCCTGCGCCGAGCGGATCCGCCGGATCATTTCCTGGGCGCCCGCCGGAAGGCCCTGCGCTGCTTGCAGGTCGGCGTCATAGAGCGGCATGTCGAACTCGTGGAAGTCGGCGTGATCCACCTCGGCCCCCTGCCGGCGTGCGACGTCCACCGCGAGCCGGATCAGCTTCCGGTTCCACGAGTCGCGGCGAAGCGAGGCGGCGAAGGCGAGCAGGCGCATGGTCGGTGAGGAGAGTGGTCACCGCCGGCCTCGGCGCGCAAGCCCCTCGCCACCTCGGCCGCGGCCCGCCGGCTCTCATCCCCCGGCTTTCGGTCCACTCCCCAGCGCTTGACAGGTTTCCATTCGGGCGCCCAATTGGAGCTGAATCCTCCGGCCCCATATGTCACTCATTCCCGTGCTCCGTCCCCCCCGTCGCCCGGCGGTTCGGCTGCTGGTGCTCGGCGCCGCAGCGCTCTTGCTCACCACCTGCGCCGAAGAGCCCGTGGCCCCGGCGCGGCCGGGATTGGGCAGTCTCGCGGTGCAGCCCGCGTTCGAAGGGGCCCTGTTTGCCGGGGGCCTCAGCATTGACAACATCCGGCTGCTGGTCACCCGGCCCTTGCCCTCGGGCCAGCGGGTGCTCGACAAGACCTACCCCTTCGCGCCCAGCCAGAACCAGCTCACGATCAGCG
>JBBIMQ010000155.1:1800-6610 GCA_037444345.1 Gemmatimonadota bacterium
ACTTCGACGTGCTCCTCGAGTACCGCGCGCAGACCCTGGTCCTCTTCAGCGGGACCCAGCGGATCACGGTGCGGCAGGGCCCACCGCCGTCCACCCCCGCGGCGATCCCGGTCACCTATGCCCTGCCGGATGCGGCCTCGATCAGCATCGCCCCTCGCGATTCGGTGCTCACCTTCGGCGACGCGCTCGACTTTCGGGTCACCGCGTTCGACGCGCAGCAACAGCCGATGGCGCAGTTCTACGTCTCATGGAGCGTCACAGCGCCGCAGCTCCCCCAGCCCATTGACGCGCGGGGTCACCTGGTGGCGGTGGCCCAGCGCCAGGTGGTCCTGGTGAAGGCGGTCACCCCGACCGGGATCAAGGACTCGACCACGCTCACCCTGGTGCCGCGGCCCACGCAGCTCCTCAAGGTGGGCGGCGACCAGCAGCTCGCCCCGGCGAGTAGCCGGCTGCCGGCGCTACTGGAGGTGGAGGTCCGGGCGGCGGACAATCTGCCGGTGGCCGGTGTGCCGGTGAGCTTCGGGGTGGTGAGCGGCGGCGGGAGCGTGGACACCCCCGCCGCGGTCACCGACGGACAGGGCCGCGCCGCGACCGGCGCCGTACTGGGCGGCACCCCGGGGCTCCAGCAGTTCAGCGCCACCGTGGCCGGGGTGGGCACCGTGACGTTCGACGCCACCGCGACCACCGTGAGCCCGGGAGCTCTCACCTGGACCGGCGCCGCCTCCACCGACTGGAGCGATCCCAACAACTGGAACCCGGCCCGGGTGCCGACCAGCGCGGATGACGTGACGATCCCGGCCGGCACACCCCTCTCGCCGCAGCTCACGGCGAATTGTTCCGCACGCACGCTCACGGTGAACAGTGGGGCAGCGCTCGCACTCAACGGGTTCAATTGTCAGGTGGGCGGCAATGTCTTCGCGGACGGCAACATCTTCGGGCCCGGCGCCATCCAGATCGCCACCGCGGCCCAGGTCCGCGGACCCCTCCCGGATCTCCTCCTGAGCGGGCCGGTGACGGCGGTGGGGAGCGTCCTGGCCCAGAGCGTCACCGTCACCGGCACCGGCGGCCAGCTCATCGGGAATGGACAGAACGTGGACATTCTGGGCAACCTGGCGGTGCAGAGCGGCGCCCGGCTGGTCATGACCAACCCGGCCGACCGGGTGCAGGTGTTCGGCAACGCCAGCTTCAGCGGGGGCGACGAGTCCACCGCACTCACCGCCGGATTCCTCGGCGTGGTCGGGAACTTCACCCAGAGCGACGGATCAGGCACTCCGAACAGCTTCGTCGCGAGCGGCACCCACGTCACCGCGCTCAGCAGCAACTTCGGGCAGACCGTCTCGTTCCAGAATCCGGGCCCGAACGCCTCGCGGTTCCAGAACCTTCAGGTCTTCGGCCCGGTGTTCAGCTCGCCCCGTACCGTGACACTCGCGAGCCCGGTGGAAGTGTCCGGCCAGCTGAGCGTCACCGGACCCAGGCTCGTCGTCACCACCAGCGCCAACCCGGCGCCGTCCGCCGCCCTGACGGCCCGGGGCGGCATGACGCTCGCCAACGCCGTGTTCGACAACGCCACGGTCGAGCTCCTGGCACCGGCCGGTGCCGTCCCGCTCAGCCTGAGCAACCTGGTCTTTACGAACATGGACCCGTCGGTCCCCCAGGTGGCGGTGACCCACACCGGAGCGGGTGGTCCATTCACCCTGAGCAACCTCACCTTCAACACCGTCCCCAGCACCGGCTTCTACCTCGCCGCGTCCGACGCCGACGGCCCCAGCCCGGCCGCCCTCACGCTCGACGTGACCGGAAGTTCTCCGCCGAGCGGTGCGCCATACGTGCGGGCGCTGAACGGCGCTGTGGTCAACTGGCCCGCGCTCCCGCCCGGGGTCCGGACCTGGGCCGGCTCGGTGTCCGACGACTGGAACGACCCGAACAACTGGAACCCCGCCGGGGTCCCCCTCGCCACGGACAGCGTGAGCATCCCCTCCGGCACCCCGTTCGCACCTCTGCTCGGCACCAGCACCACCGTGCGCGATCTGACGGTGGCGGTGGGGACCACCCTCACGCTCCAGCCCGGAGTCATTCTCACCGTGACGAGCGACCTCTCCGCGAGTGCCGTGGATCTCGGCGGCGGGGTGTCGGGCGGGACGGTGGTACACACCGGCGGCAGCGCGCAGGGCAACATGGACTCGCTCAGAGTGACGGGCAATGTGGTCCTCAGCGGAGATCTCGCGGTGCTCCAGGACCTCACGATCGCCGGTTCCGGGAACCTCGACGTGAACGACCACGTGGTCACGGTGAGTCTTGATTTCTCGACGGTGGGCGGCGGGACCCTTAGGATGGATGCACCGGGCGATTTCATGACGGTGGGCCGCCACGCCCGTTTCGCCGGCGGCTCCGAGGCCGGCAAGCTCACCGAGGGGTTCCTGGGTGTGGGCGGCGACTTCACGCAGGACACCACCGGCACGGGGGGCGCCACCTCCTTTGCAGCGAGCGGAAACCACCTGACCTCCATGTTCGGCAACGCCTCCACGGTCCGCTTCGCGACACCCGGGGTCAACGGCTCCGCCTTCCAGCACTTCGACGCCGCCTGTGCCACCGACTCCGTGACCTTCGCCTCGGCCGCGCACATCCGGGGCAACCTCGACATCGCTTCTCAGTGCAGCACGGTGCTTGGTGGCCCCGTCCAGGTGGGCGGGAATGCGCTCTTGTTAGGCAGGCTCGCTGTCAACGGGCAGCATCTTCGAGTGAGCGGGACCCTGGCGACGAGCCAGCAGGGCACGCTCGTGATGCAGTCCCCCCTGGACACCGTGGAGGTGGACGGCGCCGCCGTCTGGGACGGCGGGTTCTCGGTGCTGAGCGACGGGACCCTGATCCTCCGCGGCGACTTCGCGCAGGGCGGCACTTTCCCCAACAACTTCACGCCGAGCGGGAATCACGTCACGCGGATCGAGGGCCCGCTTGCGAAGAACGTGAGCTTCGTCAACGCGGGGCCCAACCCGACCCAGTCCCATTTCCATCACCTGGAGCTCGTGGACGGGGGCGGCCCGATCACCCTGAACCTGGCGAACGCTTTCTTCGTGACCGGTACGCTTACCGCGACGCCGGGCACGGCGCCGGTCACCATCATCGGGAACGGCGCCAGCCTGGAAACCACTGGCAACTGGAACATCAAGGGGCTCAAGCTGGATCGGGTGCTGATGCGCCTGGATCAATCCCGGCAAACGACCCCGGCGCTGCCCACTTTCGATAACGTGAGCTTCGTCAACTACACCTCGAGCGACGAGCAGCTCCGGGTGGCAGGCCCGGGTGGAGTTGGCGGGCCCCGCACGCTCACGTTCTCGGGCTTGCAGTTCACTCCCCTCCAGGCAAACGACCCCGGCTTCTACGTGCGGCTCTTCGCCTCGAGCGGGCTGCTCACCCTCAACATCCTGAACTCCAACCAGAGTCCGCGGACCGGGGGGAACGGCCCGCTGCGCAGCGACCCGCCCAACGAGCAGACGGTGAACGGGGCGACGATTCTCTGGCCCTAGTCCGGGTAAACCTGATCCGGCGGGGGTCGGCACCCGTGGGTTCGCAGCCGCCCGCAGGCGCCGCGCCCCCGCCGTCTCGAACCTTGCGGCCCGGTGCGCCCGGTCCTAGGTTCTGGGACCGAGGGACCCGAGGGACCCGCGCATCGCCGCGCCTTCGTGCTTTCCCGGTGGCGACCATGCCGAAACCGAGTGCCCCACCCAAGAAGCCCGCGCCAGCCGCTTTGCTCCGGGCCTGCTTCGCGCGTCCCGGTTACGTGCGCACCGCGAACCTGGCCCGGCGGAAAGAGATTGGCAGCCAGCGATACAAGAAGGGGTGGGAAGTGCGCCTCGTGGTCCGCGACGCCAGGGAGCTGGCCGAGGTGCGCCGCGCCCTGGCGGCCGCGGGGTTCCGCCTGGCACGGCCGTTTCAGAAGTACGGTCGCATCGCCCAGCCCGTCTACGGCAAGGCGGCCGTCGAGGCCTTCCTCCGGTTCCGGAGCCAGCGCCAGCGAGAGCGCGCCACGTAATCCGGCGGCCACGAGGCCGCGAATCGAGCGGGTGAGGCTCCTGCCCGAGGGATCGGGCGGCACCGCGCGGGCCTCACGGCTTGCGTCTCGCGCTTCCCGCCAGCCTGCCCGGGGTACCGCCCCGGGCCCCCAGGATCGGCCCCAGCACCCGCCAGACGTTCTCCGCCACCACTCGCGCACCGGCTGCGTTAGGGTGAATGCCGTCTTCCTGGTTGAGCGAATCCACGCCGCCCACGCCGGCCAGCAGGAACGGGATCAACGCGACGTCGTTGGCGGCCGCGACGTCGCGATACACCTGGCGGAACCGGCGGGTGTAATCGGCGCCCAGGTTGGGAAGCGCTTCCATACCGGCCAGGACGATCCGGGTCGCCGGGGCCCGCCGGCGGGTGCTGTCAATGATCCCCTGGAGGTTGGCGCGGAGTCGGTCGAGGTCCTGACCCCGGAGCCCGTCGTTGGCGCCGGTCTCGATCACCAGCACCGCAGGGGGCTGCCGCAGGATCCACCCGATGCGCCCCAGGGCTCCGGCCGAGCTTTCGCCGCTGACGCCGGCATTCACCGCCCGGTACCTCAGGCCCAGGGAATCGAGCTTCCGCTGGATGACGGCCGGATACGCGTCCTCGGGATCGAGCCCGTACCCCGCGGTGAGTGAAGTGCCGAGGAAGACGATGGTCGGCAGGGGCGGCGAGCCAGCCCCTTGCGCCGAGCGCCCGGGCTGCGGGGGAAGCGCAGGGGGTGCCTTGCCCGCGGCGGCCTCGGGCTCGCCCCGCGCGCGTGGCGCGC
>JBBIMQ010000156.1:0-6581 GCA_037444345.1 Gemmatimonadota bacterium
AACACATAGATGTCGTCGACAGGTTTAGGCCATAGATCTAGTACCGGCAAGCCAATATTGCCGCCAACCTGCACGCCGCGGCCCGCGCCGCGCAGGAGCTGCCCGATCAGCGCCGTGGTGGTGGTCTTGCCGTTCGTGCCGGTGATGCCGATCAGCACCAGGCCGCGGCCGGGATCGCCATACCACGCCCGGCCGAGGGCCACCGCGGCCTTGCGGCCGTCGCGGACCAGGACCTGGGGCACCGCCACCGCCACCGGCTGCTCCACGACCACCGCGCGCGCCCCGCGCCGCACGGCCTCCTCGGCGAACCCGTGGCCATCGGCCTGCGATCCGCGCACCGCGACGTACACCATCCCGTCTCGCACCGTCCGGCTGTCGGTCGAGACGCCGGTGATGGGGAGGTCGCCGGGATGGGTTCCGGCGAGCAGCCCCTCGCGGGCGAGCACTGTGACCAGTTCGGACAGGCTGCGCCGGCTCATTGGGCCCGGAGGGTGACGGTCCCGCCGCGAACCAGGGAATCGCCGGCGGCGGGGGTGCTCTGGACTACGGTTCCCCAGCCGCGCAGCGCCACCCGGAACCCGCGGCGGTGGAGCGCGCTCGCGGCCCGCCGGATGCTGGCCCCGACCACGTTCGGGACCCGCCGCCGCTCCTCGGCGGTGTCCGGCGACTGAGGGAGGGGCCACGGCACGACGACGGCCTCGCGAAGCTCCTCCGATTCGCGCCGGGGCGAGGGAACCTCGCGCTCCGGCGCCTCATCCGGCACGAGCCGCCGCCGGTCTATCGCGCTCCGCCGGGCCGCGAGGGCCTCCTGCAGCATGGCCCGGGTGAGCGGCGCCGCGGTCAGCCCTCCATAGTACTGGCCCTTCGGGTCGTCAATCTTCACGATCACCACCAGTTGCGGGTCCTCGGCCGGAAACAGCGCCGCGAACGAGGCCACGTAGGTCCCGCTCACGTACTGGCCGCCGACGAAGCGCTGGGCGGTCCCGGTCTTGCCGAGCAGCGTGTAGTTGACAAGCTGGGCCCGCTCGCCGGTGCCCCCCTCCCCCACCGCCCCGGCCAAATAGCGCTTGAGCGTCCGGGCCACGTCTTTCGAGACCACCCGCCGCACCGGCTCGGGCCGGTGCCGGTAGCGCACCCGCCCCGAGGCATCGCGCACTTCACGCACCAGCGTCGGCGTGACCAGCACGCCGTCGTTGGCCAGCGCGCCGTAGGCCTGGGCGAGCTGCACCGGGGTCACCGCGAACGAATAGCCCATGGCCACGCTGGGACCGTTGTAGCCCGGCAGCCACCGCTCCGGCCGAATGAGCGCGCCGGGCGACTCGGCCGGGAACTCCACGCCGGTCGGACTCCCGAACCCGAAGTCCCGCAGGAAGTCGTACTGCTCGCCGGGGGTGAGCCGGGTGGAGAACTTCGCCATCGCAATGTTGCTCGACACCTGCACTGCCCGGGCCAGGGTAAGATGCCCGGTGCTCCGGTGGGTGTCGGTGATCCGGCGCATCTTCCCCCCGCTCGCGGGCATGAGCCACTCGCCATTTTCTCCCGAGACCGCGTCGGTGCTGTCCACCCGGCCCAGGGCGAGCAGGGCAGCCGCGGTGAAGAGCTTGGCGGTGGAGCCGGGCTCGAAGGGATCGGTGAAGAACGAGGGCCGGGCCGTCACGCGGCCATCCGGCGCGGTCTGCCGGGCGGCGAGCGCGAGGAGCTCGCCGCTTCGGGGCTCCATGATCACCACGTCGGCGCCCGAGGCCTGCCACTCCCGCATGGCGTCTTCCACCGCCCGCTCGGCGATCTCCTGCAGCTCGGCATCCAGCGTGAGCCGGACCTCGTCGCCCGGCACTGGCCGCCGCTCCAGCCGCGAGGGCGAATCGTAGCGCCGGCCGGAGCGGTCCTTGAGCACCACCGCCGCGCCGGGCCTGCCCCGGAGCAAGGAATCGAGGGCGCTCTCGACTCCGGTGAGGCCGTACCCGCTATCCGGCAGCACGCTGCCCAGCACCGCCCGCGCCAGGTTCCCGGCCGGGTAGTGGCGGGAGTATTCCTCTTCCAGATACACGCCCCGCAAGCCCCGAATCGGCCGCACCGCCAGGCCGTCGAACGGGCCCCGGTACCAGACCCAGCGTTTCCGCGCCACGTCGTCTTGCACCCGGCCCAGCGGCAGGCCCAGGGCGCGCGCGATGGCTGGGACATCGCGCGCCCGGTCCCGCAGCTCGTTGGGCGCGATCCCCACATGGTAGCGTTCCTGGGTGACGGCGAGGGGAATGCCGTGGCGGTCGGTGATCGTGCCGCGGCGTGCCGGCAGCGCGATCCGTTCTAGCCGCACCCGCTCCGCCTCGGCGCGCCAGCGGGCGCCCTGAAGGATCTGGAGCTGCGCGGCGCGGCCCACCACGACCAGAGCCGCAAGGGCGAACACCGCCTCGAGCAACCGCACCCGGGTCTGAAAACGGGCCATCGCTCAGCGCCGGCCGCCGGAGTGAAGGGGAAGGACCGTGAACTCGGAGTCGGCCGGGAAGTGCAAGCCCAGGCGCTCCTCGGCGAGCTGGCCCAGCACCTGACGGCTGGTGGCGAGGTGAATCTCGCGCTCCAGCCCTGCCCGTTCCGCTTCCAGGCCGGTCCGCTGCTCCCGCAGCGCCTGGAGCCGCCGGGCCGTCTGGATCGCTGCCGTCTGCCGGGCCTGGACGATCACGGCGGCCGCCAGGAAGACGAGCAGCCAGAACATGACCCAGTGCCGGCCCCTAACTTTGGGCGGCCTTGCGGAAGATGCGGAGGGTGGCACTCCTCGCTCGCGGGTTGGCTCGAATCTCGTCGGGCCCGGGCCGGATGGGGCGCCGGGGCTCGGGGGCGCCGAGGGCTCGCCCGCGGCAGCGGCACAGCGGCAAGCCCGGCGGGCAGACACAGCTCCGGGCCCAGTCGCCGAAGTAGCGCTTCACCAGCCGGTCCTCGCCCGAATGATAACTGATCACGGCCAGCCGCCCACCGGGCCTCAAGGCCTCGAGGAGCGCGGGGAGGGCCCGCTCCAGCGCGCCGAGTTCGTCGTTCACCGCGATGCGCAGGGCCTGAAAGATCCGGGCGAAATCGCCGGGCCCGCTCCGGGGACCCAGCGCCGCGCGAATGGCCTTGACCAGATCGTCGCTCGTCGCGAACCGCTCCCGCTCTCGGCGCCGCACGATCTCGCGGGCGCGCCGGGCCGCCCGGCGCTCATCCCCGTACTCCGCAAGGATCCGCCGCAGCTCGGGCTCGGGGGCGGTGTTGAGCAGGTCGGCAGCCGTCGGGCCGCGACTGCTCATCCGCATGTCCAGCGGCGCTCCGGGCCGGAAGCTGAAGCCGCGCGCCGCCTCGTCCAGCTGGCGGGACGAGACCCCCAGATCGAGCAGGACAAAGTCGGGCTCGAACTCCCGGATCGCGGCCAGGGCCATGCCGGAGTCGAAGCTGGCCTCCAGATAGCGGATCCCCCTGTCCCCGAGCCGCTGCCGGGCCGCCGCGATCGCCTCCGGATCACGGTCAATCCCGAGCACCTCGGCGCCGGCCTCGAGCAAGAGCGCCGCATGCCCCCCGCCGCCCAGAGTTCCATCCACCGCGCGCCGGGCCCCGAGCGCGGCCTCCCGGATCTCCCGGGCCAGCACCGGGACGTGGTAGGCGGCGCCCGGCCCGGTCATGGAAGGTCACCGGAAACGCGAACACCCCGCCCAGGCTTCGGGGACGGGGTGTCGAATCGTTGCCAGCGGGGCTGACGGGGCTCGAACCCGCGACCTCCGCAGTGACAGTGCGGCACTCTAACCAAGCTGAGCTACAGCCCCTGATACGGCGGGCGGAATATAGGCGGCGGCTCCGGGGGATGGTAGGCCCGCCGCCCGGCGACAGCCACGCCTACTTGCAATACACCCGGATCATGGAGGCCGTCCGGGGCTTGAGCGTGCCCAGATACGAAAGGAACTTGGTCCGGTCCTCCGCCCCGCGCTCGTAGCCGCCTGCCCGGCCGAAGGCGGCCTCCGCCTCCGCGGTCAGGTCCTGGATCTTGTGCGCCAGGTCGCAGGACTTCTGCGCCTCGGCCTCCTTGTCCGCCGCGATGATGAGCTGCAAGATCGAAAACCCGAGGAAATGATTGGCGATCGGCGCGTAGCGGCCCTGCGGGCTGGCCACCGCCACCACCCGCCTGAGCCCCTCGGCCGCCGCGGCGAAATCGGGCGGCGACTGCAGCAGTTGCAGCTTGCCGTTGAGCAGGAGCCCCGCGGCGTTCTCCCGGGTGGCCGAGTCGCCGTGGGCGATCCCGAACTCGATGAAGGGCTCCGCGTCCTTCCAGCGTTTCGCCCCCTGGAGCAACTGGGCTGCCTGCAGCGCCTCGACGGTCGCCGTCGTGTCCGCCTTCATGAGCCGGCTGGTGACGCTGAGGACGCTGTCCGTGAGGCCCACCGAGGCGTAGGCGCCGATGGCCTGCCGGAGGAGGCTCGCGTTGGAGGGGAACTTCTGGAGGGCCCGGCCGGTCCAGGTGATCAGCAGCGCGGTGTCCGGCTTCTGGCTCGCCAGCGTGATCACCTTGCCGAAGAACGTGGTATCCGCCCGGGCCGAGTCGTTGGCCGCGGCCTGCTCGTAGGCCTCGATGGCCCCCGCGTAATTCTCCCGCCAGACCCGCGCCCCGGCCAGGAGCTCCCACAAGTCGGAGTTGCTGGGATCCAGCCGCAGGCCGTCCTCGGCGGCCTTCTCGGCGGCATCCGGCCGGCCGTACTTGAGGAAGATCTTGAACGCCTGTTCGCGGAGCGGCTGGTTGGTCGGAGCGATCACCAGCATCTGCTGGAGCGCCTCCACCGTCCGGGTGGTGTCGTTCTGGATCTCGTAGATCGCGGCCAGCTGGGTCCAGGCCGGAAGGCTCAGCGGGTCCCCCGCCACCGCTTCCTGGAGGTGCCGCAGCGCTTCGGTGGAGTCCGCCTTGCTGCCGCGGCCGAGCGCGATCATCGCCAGGCAATAGTGGGCGAGGCCGTGCCGGGCCACCTGCTGGATGGCCTTCTGGGCCGCCTGCACCGCCTTGGCGGGCGCGTTCTTCATCTGGTCCACACAGGCCTTGGCATCGTCCCATGCCTTCAGGGCAGGACCCAGCCGCTCGGCCACGGCGTTGCCCAGATCGGCGAGCGTCTGCCCGGGCTGCTGGGTCAGCACCACGACCTGGCCCGCATCGTCGCTGAGTCCGGCCAGCCGGGCGGTGATGGAGTAGCGGCCGCTCTGATCCCGGGTCAGCGTGCCGGACACCAGCAGCCGCGCCTGGAGGGTAGTGGCGAGGCTCCGCTGGGGGAGTGTGCTCAGGATCGCGTCCTTGGGATAGCCGAACTGGGCGAGCGCATCGTTCATCTGAGTCCGGGGGATGATCACGAAGCTGTTGCCGCCCAACTTGTCCATCCGGGTCCGGAGCGCGTCGGCGATCTGGACGCTCGCGGCCGAGTCGGCCGCGCTGTAGGAATGGGGATTGGCGACCAGCACCCGCGGCCCGCTGGCCCCCGCCGGCTGCTGAGAAGGCCGCCGGGTCGGAATCTGCGCAAAGGCCGCCGGCGCAAGGCTGCTCGCGAGGAGCACGCAGGGCAACACACGGAGCAGGCGCATCAAGTCGAATCTCCACCAGTGAGGGGACAATGTAGTCCTCGCGCGGCCGCGCCGAGCGCGGCCGCCCATGGGCGAAGAGGGATTCGAACCCCCGACTTCCTGCGTGTAAGGCAGGCGCTCTAGGCCAGCTGAGCTATTCGCCCGCAGGGCACGGCGGCGGCACCATCCGAGGGGTCCGTCTCCTACAGGGCGATGCCCAGGGGAAACAGGACGCAATAGCCGAGCACCAGGAGCGCTGCCGCCCCGGTCGTACCGCCGGCAGCGAGCCACAGGTACCCTGCCACGAGGGAGACGACCGCGGCACCCAGCAGTACGACATTGCGAACCCCGAACCGTAACTGGCGGCCCGAGAGGGATGAGCCGGAACTTGGCATGGGCGTTGACGTTAGTCGCCGGACCCCGCCCGGTCAACCGGGCGGCGATCCGGTCCCTCGGTGTCCCCTTCCGATGGCATTGGACTCTCGGCGACCACCCAGCCCAGGTCCAGGGCCGCGCGGCGAGGCCGGTCGGCCTGGCGCCGGTACCAGGCGAGCCCGGCCAGAGAGAGCGCCACCACGGCCCAGAACCCACCGGCCACGAGCCAGCTCAAGAGGCTGTAGCGCCGGCGCAGGGCCCGGCGCCAGAGGGTTTCGTAGCCATCCTGGTCCAGCCCGGTGGCCGCGGCGAGGCTGGCCCGGAAGTCGTCTCCGGCCTGGAGCCGCTCGAACAACCGCTCCAGCCCGGCCGGTGGCTCGAGCCTGGCCAGCTGGGCGACGGCGGAGGCGGCAAGGGCGTAGCCCAGGTCGGCCGAGCCGGCCGGCCCCCGGAGCATGGTATCGAGCTCGCGGAAGGTCGGCACCCGGCCTGCCGCCACGGCCAGGTTGAGTTGCAGGGCCTCGAGCCGGCCCAGCTCTCCCGCGGCCCATGCGGCGTAGCCTTCGTCGAACCACAGGGGCAACCGGACCCGGGTGGTCTGGCGGAGCACCAGATGCCCCAGCTCGTGCAGGAGAGTGCGCTCCAGG
>JBBIMQ010000157.1:0-6514 GCA_037444345.1 Gemmatimonadota bacterium
AGGAGAGGGCGTTCCGCCCGTATAGCAGGTCTTCCCAGTCCACCCGCCGGCCCGGAACGAAGAACTGCCGCACCAGCGAGGAATCGTAGACCGAGAAGGCCTCGGCGCTGTCCTCGAACACCCGCTGGCCGATCCGGCGCGCCAGCGAGAAGATGCCGAACTTCTGGGAAACGTTGAACTGGGGCTTCCCGGTCTGGCCCCGCCGGGTGGTGATGATCACCACCCCATTGGAGGCCTTGGCCCCGTAGATGGCGGCCGCCGAAGCCCCCTTGAGGATCTCGATCTTCTCGATGTCCGCCGGATTCAGGTCCGCGATCCGGTTGACCGGATTGTCCTGGTTGTTCGGATTTCCGCCCGCCTGGGCCAGGGTGACCGCATTGGCGCCGTTGGGGACGGCCTCGTTGCTCACCACGATGCCATCCACCACGAATAGCGGATCCACGCCCGCGTTGATCGTGGACACCCCGCGCAACTGGACCTGCATCCCGCCGCCCGGCGCGCCCGAGTTTTCCTGGATATAAGCCCCGGGCACTTTCCCTTGCAGCGCCATCTCCACGGTCTGAGCCGGCGCCCGAAGCAACTCGTCCTCCCCCACCACCGAGACCGCGTTCGCCAGGTTGCGTTTCTCTATACCCGTGGCCTGCCCCGTGACCACGATTTCTTCCAGCTTGAGGAAGTCCCGAGGGAGGCTGATCTCGACGACGCTCTGATCGCCGCCGACGGTCAGGGTCTGACGCTTGTAACCGATGAACCGCACGGACAGCGTCAGCTCTCCCTCGGGCACGTTGGGGATCGCGAAGTTGCCGTTCTCCCTCGTGTAAGCGCCGAGCCGGGTGCCCACGATGGTCACGGTCGCACCGGCGATCGGTGCGTCGGTGGCGGAATCGCGGACGGTCCCGGTCAGGACTCGCTGCGCCGCCGCCGGGCTCGCAAACACCAGGCCCAGCCAGAGGCATGGCCAGCCCCACCTGTGCCGCATAAGGCCTCCAAGTTCTGGTACAGAGTGCGCTGCGGGTACGGGGAAGAGGCCGCCGGCCCTGCGGCCCCCGCAGGGTCCCTTGTACCGCGCGGCGGCAAGTTTGTCAAGGAACCCGATAGCAACGGGCCATTCTCGCTGACTCGGGGCGGAGCCGCCCGCCGGGCAGCGGGGCCCGTGTCCCGTTCCCGGCCGCCCCCAGGCGGTTAGCTTATCGGGCCCCGGCAAGAGTCCCGACCGGCGCTGGCCATGCATTTCCCTTCCCGCCTCCTCGAGCGACCGGCCCTCGAAACCGCGCGCCTGGTCGCGCAGGTCCACCTGGAAGCGCTCCGCAACGCGAGGTCACACCTCCAGGACCCTGACAAGGCCGAGGCACTCCACGACTTCCGGGTCGCGCTCCGCCGGCTCCGGAGCTGGCTCCGCGCCTTTCGACCCGAGCTCGAGGGGGCGATCCGACGGGGGACCCGCCGCAAACTGCGCGAGCTCGCGGCGCACACCGGCGAGTGCCGCGACCTGGAGGTGCAGGCGGACTGGGTCCGCCATGAGGCGCCGCGACTCGATCCCCCGGAGCACCTGGGAGCGGCCTGGCTGCTCGAGCACCTGGCGTTGCGGAAGCGGACGGCCGACGCACGCCTGGGGCGGTGGCTCGACCGCGAGTTCTCCCCCCTCGTGGCCCGGATCAAGCGCCGGCTCGCCAGCTACCGGGTGCCCGTTGCCCTGGACCGCCAGCTCGCGCCGCCAGCGAGCCGGGAGGTCCTGCGCCAGCGACTGGCCCTGGAGCTGGCAACGCTGCGGGGCGAGCTGGCTCGGGTCCGGACCATCGCCGACTACACCCAAGCCCACCGGACCCGGATCGCGGGCAAGCGCCTCCGGTATCTCTTGGAGCCATTCCTCCGCGAACTTGCCGGAGCGCCTGCGGTGGTGGCCCGCCTCGAGTCGCTGCAGGACATGCTGGGCGAGCTGCACGATGCCCGTGTCTTCGCCGCCGAGGTGGAAGCCGCACTCGACCCTTCGGGGACCGCCGAACTGCCTGGCGGGGCCGACCGGCGGCCGGGAGTCCGTGCCCTCGCCGCCCGGCTCCGCGCCCGAGCCGAAGCCGCGTTCGCGCGGTTCCGGGAAGCCTGGGTCCCCGACGCCGCGGCCAGCTTTTTCGACCAGGCAGGGGCCATCATCGCCGAGCTCGCCCGGAGGCCCGCGGCGGGCGTGGAGATCGAGCGCAAGTACCTGCTTCGCGGCCTTCCGGAAGCCGCCCGCGCGGTGCCCGCCGCGGACATCGAGCAGGGCTGGCTCCCGGGAGAAACAATCGTCGAGCGGCTGCGCCGCTGCCGCGAGGCCGGGCGCCTCACCCTCACTCGAACGATCAAGGCCGGAACCGGGCTGGCCAGGTTCGAGGCGGAGGAGGAGATCCCGGGCGAAGTGTTCGACCAGCTCTGGCCCCTCACCGCGGGCAGGCGGATTCGCAAGCGGCGCTACCGGATCCCGGTGGGGGATCTCGCCTGGGAGATTGACGAGTTCCTGGACCGGGAGCTCGTGCTCGCCGAGGTCGAGTTGCCGGAGGAGGGATGGGCGGTTGCCCTGCCCGAATGGCTGGCGCCGTGGGTGGTACGGGAAGTGACCGGCGAGGCGGCGTACGTGAACCGGAACCTGGCTCGGTGACCCCGGCACTCCAACGCTCGCCCTCGGGGCGGGGCAGCGGAGGCGCCACCGACCCGAGGCCCGGCACGTGCCGTGCCCTGCCGCGAGCTTGCCAGGAACACGGGATCGGAACAGCGCAGGGGGGGATCCGACCCGCTCCGGCTCGCCCGGGGGCGCACCGGGTGACGGGGCGGGGAGCCCGGACCGAGGCTTGCGGCGGACCGGCCAGCCAGAGGGGGAGCGACGGCCAGAGAGGCAGAGGCGCCGGGCGGATTCGAACCGCCGCATGGAGGTTTTGCAGACCTCTGCCTTACCACTTGGCTACGGCGCCGGGGGAGTTCAACCTAGCATCGGCGCGGCAGCGAGGGAAGCAGGCTGAAAGGGCGGGCCCCCTGGCCGGATCACGGGGCGGCGACCACCCACCGGTCTATCCTGAGGTCGAGATCATAGGGGACCGGGTTGAGTCCACCCCCGTACGTCGGGTTGAGCCGGAGCGCCCGGAAGCGCGGCGCCTGTCCGGGATGGAAATAGGTCACATCGGTTTCGTGCCCGACTTGGACCCCGTCCACCCAGATGGTGAGCACCCCGTTGGCCGGAGCCGTGTTGCCCTGGACCAGAAACTCGATGGCGTGCCAGCGCCCCGCGTTTGCGATCATGTCGAAGTTGGCGAACATGTTGCGATTCAGGGTTCCGCCGGTACTCTGGAGGTTGAGCCCGACGCGCGGGGTGAGATTGGCATAATGGTTGACACCCTGCGCAGTGCCCGCGTAGGGCGTTTCCCACCAGAAGAACTTGGTCCCGGTATTCCCGTTGTCCGACCAGTTGCCCGAGATCCAGAGGACGACGCACACGTACACCTCGCTCACGTCGCGCCCGAACCCCCGTTCCAGGTTGTAGGGTCCCACGCCGCCAGGCATTCCGGCCGGAAACCGGCCCTGAAAGACCCCGGGTGCCGAGGCCGGCGCCGAGGGGTCGCTCAGGAGGGCGAGCCGCCCCCCGCCGCCGTACACCGTCCAGGCCCCGGGGACCGCATCCCACTCCTCGTCCCAGATACTCCGGTAGCGCGAGGGCCGGTTGGCGCATGAGGCCGGCGCGGGCGGCGGACCCGGGTCTGCCGGGGAGGCGGGTTCCGGCCCGCATCCCATGAAGAGGCCAGCAGAGAAGAGTACCATCGCCGCAGCGAGGCGGCGGATCGGGCGGAGGGGGAGCATCCGGGAGGGCGGCGTCACGATAGCGGGCCCGTCCTCCGGGGCGATGGCAGCCCGGTCACCGCGACCGGGCGCACGCCAGCGATTCCCCGCCGGCAGGCGCAACGTTCGCGCCGGGATTGTGCCCCGGAGATGGCTGGCAGGAGCCAGCGCGGCCGAGAGGCGCGATGCCGGCCGCCCGCCGGCCCGCGCCCCCTCAGCCCACCGAGGCGCGCGCGTCGGCCCCACTCTCTCGCCGCTGAAGGTCCGACAGCGCGCCCCGGATCCGGTCCGAGACCCGGCGCTCTTCCCGCAAGGCCTCGAGCAGCGCCTCGGCGTGCCTGGTCTCCAGGGCGAGCGCGGTGGCCTGCTCCAGGAAGTGATCCACCTGAGCCTTCTGCGCGAGCAGGATCTCGAGCGCTCCTCGCACCTCGGCGAGAAGCGTATCGGCCTGGGCCAACCTTTCCTCGGCCCGGTCGAGCTGCCGCCGGCGCTCCTCGATGGTCCGGAGCAACCCGGCCCCGTCCCCGACCCGCGCGAAGAGCTGGTCCAGCTCCGCCCGGGTCTCCGCCACCTGGGGCTGGAGCTCGGCCACGGCCCGGGCATCGGCCTGGGTGCGTTCGGCCATCTCGTAGAGGGCGCGGATCTCGCCCTGAAGGGCGGCGATGGCCGCCTGGCGTGCGGCGGCCTGTTCCATCGCCTGGCTCAGCTGCTGCTCCACCCCGCGCCACTGCGCCAGCTTGGCCTCGAAGCCGATCACCCGGTCCTGCACCCCCTGCAGCGTCGCGATTCGGCCATCGAGTTCGCGGGCCAGCTCATCGAGCGAGGTCAGGCGTTCGCCCGCCCGGGCCAGGGAGCCCTCCAGCTCGCGGGCCCGCTCCGCCAGCGCCTCCGCGGCCTGGGCGGCCTCCTGACGCAGCGCGGTGGCGCGATCGAGGTGCTCGACCGCGCGTTGCAAGGCGTTCTGCCGTTGCTCGATCTCGCGTCCCAGCTCCTGCATCCGGTCGCCCAGTGCCTGGACCACCCGGGCCCGCTCCTCGAGGCCTGCCACGGAGCCCTGGACCGCGCGGACCCGCTGTTCCATGTCGCGCACCTCGGCCCCCAGCTCGAGGAGCTGGCTTCCCGCCCGGCCCACCTCGTCCAGTCGTGGCATCAGGGTCCCGATCCGGTCCTCCGCCGTTTGCAGCCGCTCGGAGAGGTTCCGGGCCTGCTCCTCGATCGAGGCCCCCAGACCGGCCGCCTCGTTCAGGCGGCGCTGCACGTCCTCGACCAGGCTGCGCCGGGCCTCGACCGCGCTCATCGCGGAGTTGAGCTGGTCCACCTCCTGCCGCAGCGTATCGAGGGTGCCGCGCATCCGGTCGAGTCCGGCCACGTCCTCGCGGAGCGCCGCGATCGCGCGCCCGGTGTCGCCGAGCCAGTTCCGGGTGGCCTCCACGCTGCCCCGAGTCCGGCCCAGCTCCTCCCGGGCGTTCCGCAGCTGCTCGAGAGCCTCGGCGATCGCCTCCTGAGTCGCGCTGAGCGAGGCGAGGTCGCGAACCACCCGATCCAGGATCGGCCGCGCCTCCTCCACCCGGCAGGTCCGCTCGGTGAGCCCTTCTATGGCGCCTTCCAGCCGCTCGAGGTCGCTGAGACCCGCCCGCACCCGGCTGGCCAGCTCCGTGACGCGAGCCAGCTCGCCGCCCAACTGGGTGACCTGGGCGGTGAGGAGATCGGCCTGGGCAGCAGCGCCCGCGATCGCCTGGGTCTCGCTGGCCAGGGCCTGCAGCCGGTCCTCCCACTCGGCGAGCGTTCGCCTGAGATCGTTCACTCGCTGGGCAACGCCGTCCAGGCTCCGGCTCTCGAGCGCCACTCGCTCGGCGTTCTGTTCCAGCGTTCCCTTCAGCACGCCGAGCGCCCGCTCCGCCGCCCCCTGACCGGCCTCCAGGCGTTCCAGGCGCTCGGCCAGCGTGCGGGTCCGATCCTGAACCGCCCGCTGAGTGGTCTGCAGCGCCTCCAGCTCGTTGCGGAGCTCCGCCATGCCCCGTCCTAGCTCTTCCTGCCGTTCAAGCCCCGCGTCGGCCCGCTGCATGAGCGCGCTCAGGTGCTCGAGTTTCCCCGTGACGCGGTCAATCAGTTCGCGTTGCTGTTCCAGCACCACCACGCGCTGGGCCACCTGATCGGCAATGGCGCGCGCATTTACCAGCTCGCGGCGGGTCTGGGCGACAGCTTCCGTCACTGGAGCGAGGTCCGCCACCAGCTGTTCCACACCGGAGGCCCGGTGCTCGGTCTCCGCCAGCGACCGGGAGATGCGCTGCCAGTCCGCCTCGAAGGCGGCGATGCGGGCCGAGGCCGCCTGATAGCCGCCCATCGCGGTTTCCTGCTGTTCCCGGAGCCGCCCCAGCACCACCCGACAGCTCTCGGCTTCGCCCTTCACCGCGTCCATTTCTGCCTGGAGCCGCCGGAAGGGCCCTTCGAGGGCGAGCACGCCTTCGAGATCCTGCTTCATCCGGCTGGCCGCCACCACCGTCTCGGTCAGCGCCGTCACCTCGGCCCGGTTCCGCGCGACCACCGCGCCGGCGTCGGCAAGATCGGCCTCGAGCCGTTCGCGCGTCGCCACCAGATCGGCCAGCCGGCGCTCGGCCGACTGCAGCCGCTCCCCGAGCTGCTCGAGCCCTGAGACCTGCCGCTCCAGGGCCTGCACCCGCTCTCCCAGCGTGGCGAGCCGCTGAAGCTGAGC
>JBBIMQ010000158.1:0-5489 GCA_037444345.1 Gemmatimonadota bacterium
CCCGGGTGCCGCTGGCGATGAGCCGCGACGGCTTGCTGCCGGCATGGTTCGAGCGCGTGAACCTCGGCGGCACCCCGAGCGCCGCGCACTGGGCCAGCGTCCTCATCGCCGCCGGCTTCATCCTGACAGGGACCTTCGACACGGTGCTGGCGATCGCGGCGTTCTTCTTCGTGGCCAACTACACCCTGTCGTTCCTGAGCGTCTTCGCGCTCCGGCGGCGCGAGCCGCTCACCCCTCGGCCCTTCCGGGCCCCGGGGCATCCCTGGACGACCGGCCTGGTGCTGGCGGGATCGCTCGCGTTCCTGGCCGGTGCGGTGGCGAGCGACTGGAGCAACAGCTGGAAGTCGCTGATCCTGCTTGGAGCCAGCTACCCGGTCTTCCGGACGGTGCGCCGGCTCCGGTCGCGCGAGGGCCAGGGTGCCGGGTGAGGTACCCCGGTTCTCCCGGGCCATCGTGAGACCGCCCGCGGACACGTTCGCGGCCGGTCTCACCAGCGGGACCCTGGGCCCGCCGAGCGTGGCGCTCGCTCTCGGGCAGCACGAGGGGTACTGCCGGGCGCTGGAGCAAGCGGGACTCGCCCTGGTGCGCCTGCCAGCCGATCCGGCTCATCCCGACTCCACGTTCGTCGAGGACACGGCGGTCATCACGCCGCGCGGCGCGATCCTGGCCCGCCCGGGGGCGCCGAGCCGGAGGGGCGAGGTGGAAGCGATCGGGCCGGCGCTGCAGGGAGTCTTCGGAGAGCTGGCCGCGATCGTGCCGCCGGGAACGCTCGAGGGCGGGGATGTCTGCCAGGTGGGCGAGCGCTACCTGGTCGGCTTGTCCGCCCGCACCAACGAGGAGGGTGCGCGCCAGTTTGCGAATCGGCTCGAATCGCTGGGGTTCGCCGCGAGCCTGGTGGACATCCGCCCGATCCCGGGCCTGCTGCACCTCAAGACCGGGCTCTCATGGCTGGGCGGCGATCGGCTGCTTGCGGTCCCGCCCCTGCTCGGCTCGCCGGCGCTTGTCGGGTATCATCGGGTGCCGGTGCCGCCGGGCGAGGAGTACGCCGCCAACTGCGTGGTGGTGGGGAACGTGGCGATCGTCCCGGCCGGCTATCCCAGCGTCTCGGACACTCTCGCGAGGCTGGGGCTCCGGGTCCTGCCGGTGGAACTCTCGGAGTTTCGGAAGATGGACGGCGGTGCGAGCTGCCTGTCGCTCCGGTGGTAGGGGGATCCTCTCCGCCTTAGCCCCCGCCGGCAGTGGCGGGCCGGGCCTGGGGGCCCGCATCCACCCCGGAGCGACCGAGTGGCTCCCGGAAGCATCTGTCAGGCGAGCTCGGCGACCTCGCGGTGGCGGAAGCACCGGACGAGGTGGTCGTTGACCATCCCCACGGCCTGCATGAACGCGTAGCAGATGGTGGGGCCCACGAACGTGAACCCTCGCCGCCTGAGGTCCCGGCTCATCGCATCCGATTCCGGGGTCCTCGCGGGCACCTGCTTCAGGTCGCGCCAGCGGTTCTGCTTCGGCCGCCCACCGACGAAGGTCCAGATGTAGCGGTCGAAGCTGCCGAACTCGTCCTGGACCTCGCGAAAGGCCCGGGCGTTGGCCACGGCTCCCTCGATCTTGAGCCGGTTGCGCACGATGCCCGGATCGCGGAGCAGCCGTGCCACGGTTGCCGGGCGGAACCGGGCGACCCGGGCCGGGTCGAACCCTTCGAAGACCTCGCGGTACCGCGCCCGCTTGTTGAGGATCGTTTCCCAGGCGAGGCCCGCCTGGGCCCCTTCCAGAACGAGGAACTCGAAGAGGCCCCGATCGTCATGGAGGGGGACGCCCCACTCGGTGTCGTGATAGGCGCTGTACAGCGGATCGTGGGAGCCGAAACAGCGCCACACTTCGCCCCCACCTGCCACACCGGCCTCAGGCCCACCCTGGCGCATCCTTGCTCAGCGACCTCCTTCGCCTGCCAGCCGTGCGAGTCGCTGCTGCACCTCGCGCACCGCGGGCTGGAGCTGGGGGTCGGCGTCCTTCCAGAGCGCGACGAACCGGCCATAGGCCTCGGTGGCGCGAGCGCGATCGCCTCGCTCCTCGAAGAGCTCGCCCAGCCGCTTGAGGCTCGGCGCGAGCCCCCAGGCGCGCTCGAACAGCACCCACCCGTTCCCCGCAGGGTTCGCCGCGGCCTGGTACGCCGCAATGGCGGAGTCGGGCTCCTGGAGCCGTTCCCAGGCCACGCCCAGTTCCCACTTGCCGCAGCCGGGGCAGCCGGCCTGCTCCACAGCCAGAAACCCCGCCACCGCGTCTCGCGGGCGACCCTCGGCCAGCGCCAACCATCCCCGGGCCCGGTGCCATTCCCAGTCGCGCCGCCGCTGCCCCTCCGGCACCTGGGATTCGTAGTCGGCGAGGAGCTGGCGCGCCTGGGCCGGTCGCCCCGCAACGGCATAGGCGGTTGCCAGGAGGCCGTAGGGCCGTTCCAGGGGAGCCATGGTGCTGAGCGGCTGTTTCCGAAGGGCCGCGTCCACGGTCCGCAGGGCGGCCGCCGAGTCGCCGGCGAAGAGGGCATACTGCAGGGCGAGCAGGGCCTCACCCGCGAGCATGGCGCCGGGAACCCCCCGTCCGCCGTTCACGGCCTCGTTGAGGCGGAGCTGCCGGCCGGCTTCGGCCAGTTGGCCGCGAGTCTGGGCCACAACGCCCAGCCCTTCGTGCATCGCGCTCTGGTAGCTCGGATCGCGCACCTGCAGCCCGAGATCCAGCCAGGCTCGCTGGGCGCTGTCCCACTGGCCCATGGCGGAGTGAATCAGGGCACGCGCCCGGAGGAAGATGGGCGAGGTGGGCCCCTGGCGCCGCAGGTGCTCGAGGGTCTGGCGTACCGCGTCGCGCCGGTCCTGGCCCAGCTGTGCGTTGATCACCTGGAAGTAAAGGTTACCGGGCCTCGGGTTGGCCAGCATTGCGGGCAGTGCCAGCGACTCAGCCTCAGCGTAGCGCCGGAAGGAAACCAAGTGGAGTGCCAGGTTGTTGATGGCGGCGTAGCTCTGGGGATCGAGCGCCAGGATCCTCCGATAGGCGGCCTCCTCCTGGTCGGGCTGGTAGTCAACGGTAGAGTAATAGTATGCGGTGGTGTACTCGCGCTCGATCGGGGGCAGCCGGTCGCGTAGCTGGTAGGCGCGCGCGGTCGCTGCCACCTGGCGGTCCACGCTGGCCCGGGCGTTCCCCAGCGCCACGGCCAGCTTTCGCCACGCCATGGCGAAGGTGCTGTCCATCCTGATCGCCTGTTCGAGCAGGGGGATCGCCTTGCCGTGGTCCCCCTGGTCGCTGAGCAGGGAGGCCTCCGAATAGAGGCGAAGTGCCTCGAGGGAACCGGTGGTGACCTGGGCGAGGGGGGCACCGGCGCGGATGCTCCGGAGCGACTCGCCGATCCGCTCCCGGAGCCGTGCCGAGAGCCGGTCAATCGCCGGGAGGATGCCGCGGTCGTCCTCGGCCGTCTCGCGGAGGGCGACCAGTTCGGTGCCGTCCGCGGCGACGAGCAGGCGAACGGCGAGGACGAATCCGCGCCCGACCGGGCTGATCTCGCCCGCGACCACCGCCTTGGCGCCCTCGCGCAGGGCGACTTCCCGGGCCAGGGCAGTGCCGAGGGCGGTGCCCGCCGGGCGTTGCATGCGCGCGAGCGCGTCCACGATGGCCGCGGTCGGCACCACGGTGACCACCGGGGATGCTGCCAGGTCGATTCTGAGGGCCTCGGTGACCGAGGCTCCGAGAGTCGGGTCCGCGGTGCGATTCTCGAAGTCCGCCACGAGGAGCCGGTCGCGCTCGGCCAGCCGCCCGGACGCCACCAGGGTGCCCACCGGGCCCACGCCGAGGAGGCGCATGGCGGTGTACCCGATGGCGGCGAGACCCAGGGCGGCGAAGGCGAACACGCCGCCCAGGAGCGCGCGCCGCCAGGTGAAGAATCGGTGGATCACCCCGGCCGGGGGGGGCCCCGGGTGTCCGCTGGCCCGTGCCCGGGCCCGGCGCCGCTCGAGGTAGCCGGTGACGAGCATGATCGGCAGTCCGATCAGGAGGAGCACCGCGGCGCCCAGGAAGACCCAGTCAGGCAACCCCAGCCGCTCCACCAGCAGGGCGACCAGCCCGAGGATGCCGGCCGAGGCACCGGCAAACAGGGCTGCTACGCGGCCGGGGTGACTCCGCCGGAGCGCCGCCTCCGTACCGCTCGAGGCGGGGGGCGGCAACCCGCCGCCCGCCGGGGCCAGGCCGCCGCTCGGCGTCGCGATGGCATCGAGCTGGCTTATCATCTCCGCGGCGCTCTGCCACCGGTCGGCGGCACGCTTCTCGAGGCAGCGCATGATGAGCCCCTCGAGCGAGGGCGGCACCGACCTCCGATGCTGGGTCACCGGTTCGGGAACCTGGGTGAGATGCGCCGCGAGCATCGCCTGCGGGGTAGGAGCCACGAACGGCACTCGGCCGGCGAGCATTTCATAGGCCAGCACGCCCACCGCGTAGATGTCGGCCCGGTGGTCCACGTGCGGGTCGGCGGCGGCCTGCTCCGGAGCCATGTACGTCGGGGTGCCGAGGGCCACGCCGAGGGAGGTGAGGGAGGAGCCGTTCGAGGCACTCACCGCCTTGGCCACGCCGAAATCGGTGACGACCGCGTGCCCCTCCGACAACAGCACGTTGTCTGGCTTGATGTCACGGTGCACCACGCCGCTCCGGTGAGCGTAGGCCAGGGCGTCCAGCACATGGCGGAGGATCCGTACCGCCTCCGCCACCGGGAGCTCGCCTTCTCGAGCCAGCTTCACCCGGAGCGATTCCCCGGCGACGTAGGGCATGACGTAAAAGAGCAGGTCGCCCGCGGCCCCGGCCGTGAGCAGGGGAACGATGTGGGGATGCTGGAGCTGGGCCGCCAGCCGGATCTCGCGCTCGAAGCGCTCGAGGTTGACACCGGCCCCCATCTCCGGCGGCAGCACCTTGATGACCACCTGCCGGCCGAGTCGCGTCTCCTCGGCCAGGAAGACGCGGCTCATGCCGCCTCCGCCGAGCTCCTTGAGGAGGCGGTAGGTGTCGCCGATGGCGTCACGAAGTCGAGACTGGAGTTCGATCGAGCGCTCCGAGGCGTGGGGTCACCAAAGGTACGGCCCGGGCGCAGGATGAGCCAGACGAGCCGGCCGGACCGGCCCCATCCTGGGAGGACGCGGCCGATGGCCCGGGGCGAGGGAGCGATCAGCGGGCCGGTTCGCGGAGTCCGAGCCGTTCTCGCAGGGTCTGGAAGCGGGGGTGCTCTCGGAGCGGATCGAGCCGGGGGTCCACGGCGAGGAGCGCCATCCAGTGGGTCCGCTCCCGGTAACCGGCCTCGAGCCACTCCAGAGCGCGATCCCTTTCCCCCAGGGCGACATGAATGACAGCCAGGTCGTAGGCCGAGACATACTTGCTGCGGCGAAGCGAGGTGAGCTCCTCGAGCTGTCGCCGGGCCGTGCGGAAGTCACCGTGCAGTGCCTGGCCGTGGGCCAGCGTCGCAAGCGTGG
>JBBIMQ010000158.1:5499-6460 GCA_037444345.1 Gemmatimonadota bacterium
CGTCTTGGCGACCTCCTCGGGGTCGGCGTAGGACAGCCGCACGGTTTCCTCGAACGCAGCCACGGCGCCCGCCGTGTCGCCGATTTGCTCCAGCGCCACACCAAGCCACAGGTGGGCCACCACGTACTCGGGATCGAGCGCGAGCGCGCGGCGATGATGGTCCACCGCGTCCGCGTAGCGCCGGGCGAAGTAGCAGGCCCACCCGCGGGCCCCGACCATGAGCGGCGAGAGGGGATCGAGGGCAATCGCCCGGCCCAATTCCTCGAGCGACTGGTCCGCCCGTCCCTGGATGGCGAGGAAGTTGCCGTACCACTGGTGGGCCGTGGCGTAGCCCGGGTTGATGCGGATCGGTTCCTGGAAGGCGGCCTCGGCTTCCCCCCAGTCCCACTCGTGATACATCAGGGTGTACCCGAGCGCCGCCCTGGCCTCGGCCAGCCCGGGGTCGAGGTCGAGCGCGCGGCGCGCGGCGGCCTTGGCGGCCGGAAAGGCGTCGCCCGGTGGCATCGCGCAGTAGAATCCCAGGATCACGTAGGAATTCGCCACCCCGGCGTGGGCCAGCGCGTACTCCGGGTCGAGATCCAGCGCCTGCTGGAAGAAGCCGAGGCCGGTCCTCAGGGCCTCCTCGGTCCGGCGGTTCCAGTAGTGGCGCCCTTTCAAGTAGAGCGAATAAGCCTCGAGGTTGTCGGTGGGCGGCCGGGCGCGGGGACCGAGAGCATGGCCGGCGAACGGGGCTGCGGTTGCCGTGCGGGACGCCGGCGCCAGCAACCGGACCTCGAGCGCCGTGGTGACTGCGCGGGCGATCTCCTCCTGGATGACAAAGACATCCTCCAGCTCCCGATCGAAGGTCTCCGACCAGAGCTGAAATCCGTCGGTCACATTCACCAGCCGGGCCGTGATTCGCAGCCGATTGCCGGCCTTCCGCACGCTTCCTTCGACCACCGCCTGCACGTCGAGCCGCGCC
>JBBIMQ010000159.1:0-6455 GCA_037444345.1 Gemmatimonadota bacterium
CTGAAGAAGAGCTTTCTGTTGCTATTGGAAGGGATGGCCAGAATGCTCGGCTCGCGGGGCGGGTCGTCGCGATCTGGGGTCTCGCTTTCAAGGCGGAGACCGACGACATGCGGGAAAGCCCCTCGATCCCCCTGGTGGAGGGACTGCTGGCCGAGGGTGCCCGGGTGCAGGCCCACGATCCCAAGGCGCTGGAGACCGCCCGCGCCGTCTTCGGCGAGCGGATCGGCTATGCCCCCGATCCCTACGCCGCCGCGGACGGGGCCGACGCCCTGGCGATCGTGACCGAGTGGCTGGTCTATCGCCAGCCGGACTTCGAGCGGCTGAAGCAGCTCCTCCGGCGCCCCCTCATCGTGGACGGGCGCAACCTCTACGACCCGCCCAGGCTGCGAGGGCTGGGGTTCGAGTATCACGGGATCGGGCGGAGGACCCCGTGAGGGTACTGATCACGGGAGCCGCCGGCTTCATCGGCTCGCACCTCGCCGATCGTTTCCTGGCCGAAGGGCACGAGGTGATCGGGATGGACAACCTGATCACCGGCTCCCGCGACAACCTGGCGCATCTGGCCGGGGAAGCCCGCTTCACCTTTGTCCACCACGATGTGTCCCGCTTCATCGCGGTGGACGGCCCCCTCGACGGGGTGCTGCACTTCGCCTCGCCCGCCAGCCCGATTGATTACCTCGAACTTCCCATCCAGACCTTGAAGGTGGGCTCGCTCGGCACCCACAACAGCCTGGGCCTGGCCAAGGCCAAGGGCGCCCGCTACCTGCTGGCCTCGACCTCCGAGGTCTACGGCGATCCGCTGGTGCATCCCCAGCCGGAGAGCTACTGGGGCAACGTGAATCCGGTCGGCCCCCGGGGCGTCTACGACGAGGCCAAGCGGTTCGCCGAGGCCATGACGATGGCCTACCACCGGTACCACGGCGTGGACACCCGGATCGTGCGGATCTTCAACACCTACGGTCCCCGGATGCGAGCCCGCGACGGCCGAGTGGTGTCCAACTTCATCGTGCAGGCCCTCCGGGGCGAGCCGCTCACGGTCTACGGCGACGGCTCCCAGACCCGGTCGTTTTGCTACATCTCGGATCTGGTCGAGGGCATCTACCGGTTGTTCCTGAGCGGCGAGCACGACCCGGTGAATCTCGGCAATCCGGACGAGTACACGGTGCTCGAGCTGGCCGAGCTGGTCCGGCGTCTCACCGGATCGGCGGCGCCGATCACCTTTCGCCCGCTCCCGGTGGACGACCCCAAGGTGCGCCAGCCCGACATCACCCGTGCCCGCTGCCTGCTCGGCTGGGCCCCGCAGGTGGGGCTCGAGGAGGGGTTGCGGCGCACCATCGCGTATTTTCGGGCCCAGCTCGGCGGATGACCCGGGTGCTGCTCACCGGCGCGGCCGGCTTCATCGGGTCGCACGTCGCGGCCGCCCTGCTGGCCCGCGGCGACGAGGTGGTCGGGATCGACAACTTCGACCCGTTCTACGCCCGGGCCGTGAAGGAGGCCAACCTGGCCCCGCTGCGCGGGCACCCGGGCTTCCAGTTCCGGGAGCTGGACATCCTCGACCAGGACGGCCTCCGCGCCCTGCTCACCGGCGACACGGTGGTGATCCACCTGGCGGCCAAGGCCGGGGTCCGTCCCTCGCTGGCCGATCCCGCGGGCTACGCCCGCGCCAACGTGCTGGGGACTCAGTCGGTGGTGGACGCAGCCCGGGCGGCGGGGGCGGCGCGCTTCGTGTTCGGGTCGAGCTCCTCGGTGTACGGGGACGACACCCCCGTACCGTTCCGGGAAGACGCGCCCTGCGTCCATCCCATCTCGCCCTACGCCGCCACCAAGCGGGCCGGCGAACTCATCCTGCAGGCGCTGGCGCCGCACGCGGGGTTGCGGGTCGCCTCGCTCCGGTTTTTCACGGTTTACGGCCCGCGCCAGCGGCCCGACCTCGCCATCCACACCTTCACCAGGCTGATGGCGGCCGGCCAGCCCGTCACCATGTACGGCGACGGGACCGAGGCGCGCGACTACACCTATATTGATGACATCGTGGCGGGCGTGCTCGCGGCCACCGACTGGACCGCGGCCGCGCCGGTGGGGGTCGAACAGTTCAACCTGGGCGGCAACCAGTCCATCCCACTGGCCCGGCTGATCGAGGAGATCGCCGCGGCGCTCGGGGTGACGGCGCGAGTCGAGCGCGCCGGGCGCCGGCCGGGCGACGTCCGCCGGACCGCCGCCGATATCTCCAAGTCGCACCGGGTACTGGGGTACCAGCCCCGCACCCCGTTTCCTGAAGGCATCCGCCGTTTTGTCGCCTGGTTCCGGGAGACCCATGCGCGTCAGTGACGAACCGCTGATCAATCAGGCCCGCGAGCGCTTCGCGCTCCAGGACTACTACGGGGCCATCCACCTGCTGGCGGAGGTGGTGCAGTCCGGCCGCGAGTTCGCCGATGTGCATCATCTCCTCGGCCTCTGTTACGCCATGCTGGGCCAGGCCGAGCGCGCCCTGGAGCACTTCGGCCGGGCCCTGGAGCTCAATCCCCGGTACATCGAGGCCCACATCCACCGCGGCGTCCTGCTCAACGACCTGGGGCGCACCGAGGAAGCGACGGAAGCCTTCCGCCAGGCTGCGCAGCACAACCAGCGGCAACCCTCGGGCTTCCCGGCCCACGTGGCGGCCAACCTGGCCAACCACCACGCGCTGCTGGCGGCCGCCTATCAGGAGCACGGCGCGGTGGGGCTCGCGATCGAGCAGTACCGGCGGGCCGTGGCCCTGGGGCCGGGCTTCGCCGACCTCCGTTACAAGCTCGCGCGCGCGCTGCTCGAGTCCGGCGACGTCCTCTCGGCGCGGGAAGAGCTGGAACGGGTGGTGCGCGACCGGCCCAACTTCGTGGACGCTCAGGCGTCGCTCGGCCTGGCCCGGTATCTGTCAGGCGACCTGGCCGGGGCGCAGCAGATCTGGCGGGAGTGTCTGCTGGCGCGACCCAAGCACGCCCGGGTCGAGGCGTACCTGGCGATGCTGGAGCGGGCCGCCGAGTGATTCGCGGCGCTCTCGCGGCCGTCCTGCTCGCCAGCTGTATCGGGCCGGCTGCGGACCACGAGCGGCTGGGCGACGGCGCCTATGGCCAGGGCGACTGGGCCACCGCGCTCCGCGAGTACGAGGCCGCAGCCCGCAATGCCCGCGACGCGCGGGTCTACGCCAAACTGGGGCTCGCCGCCGCCCACGCCCGCCAGTACCCCCAGGCCGTCGAGGCCTATCGCCGGCTGGCCCAGGCCGACCCGACCCGCAAGGTCGAGGCGGCCCGTGGACTGGAGCGCGTGGCACAGGCCGCCGAGCGGGACGAGGTGCCGGTGGCGCTGGAGCAGGCGGTGAGCGCGCTCCGCCTCATCGGCCCCGAACGGGTGAACCCGCGGCACACGCTCAGCCTGTTCCGGAGCGGCCGGCTGCAGGATGCCGACGCCATCGGTCTCGGGCCGCTGGCCCTGGCCGCTGCAGGGGACGCCGCCACCACCGACCAGATTCTGGTCCGCTACGGCGACCTCCTGAGGGAGACGCTGGCCTGCGAGGACGCGGCCGCGGCCTACCTGACCGCGCTGCGCCGGAGCCGCGATCCCGCGATGCGGCGCCGGGCCGCCCAGGGATTCGGGGCCTGCGGCATCCAGCTCGGGCAGGAGGCTCTCACCCTCCAGAAGCCGGAGGCGGCCGCCATGTGGTTCGGACGCGTCGTGTCGGCCGACTCGCTCTCCGAGGCCGGACGCCGCGCCCTGGTAGGACTGGGCGATGCCCGAATCGCGCTGGGGGACATCCTCGGCGCCGCCCTGGCCTTCGAAGACGCCATGCGGGGAGGCGAGTCCCCGGATTCCATCACCGTGCTCGCCCGCCAGCGGCTCGCGAGCCTGGGCGCCGCCGCGGTGGCCGATTCCCCATGGGGGCGGCCGTGAGGCGGCACGCCGACTCAGGGCTCCCGGACGCCGAGAGCGGCGCTGGCCGTCGGGGCAGAGCACCGCTCTCGCCTCGCGCCACGCGGGCATCCCGGCATCCCCCGCTCGCCAGGCTCGCCTGGTCGGTCCTGGCACTCATCGTCGCCGCCTGCGGCCGCGGGCCCCGGCCGGAACCGTTGGCCCCGATGGTCGCGGAGGCCAGCCGGGCCCAGGTGGACTCTCTGTGGCAGGTGGCCAATCGCGAGTTCCGCCGGGGGAAATGGGCCAAGGCCCTCACCCAGTACGAGCGCCTCGCCCTCGAGTTGAATGCCAGCGACCCCCTCCAGGTCGAGGTCCGGTTTCGCATCGCCGAGTGCTACTTCGGCCAGAAGGAGCAACTGCAAGCCGCCCGGGAGTTCCGCCGCGTGTCGGATGAAACCCCGAACCATCCCCTGGCTCCTCTCGCACTCCTCCGAGCGGGCGACGCCTACGCCGACCTGTGGCGCCGCCCCGAGCTCGACGACACCTACGGCAAGACCGCCGTCGCCACGTACCGCGAGCTGGCGAGCCGCTACCCCGACTCGAAAGCCGCCGCGAGAGCTCAGGCCCGCATCGCCGAGCTCGAGGAAATGTTCGCCGTCAAGGAGTTCAAGGCGGCCCAGTACTACCTCCGGCTGAAGGCCTACGACTCGGCCATTCTCTATCTCAAGGACCTGGTGGCAAGCTATCCGCGCTCCCGGGCTGCCCCCGCGGCGCTCCTCAAGCTGGTCGAGGCGTACCGCCGGATCGGCTACTTGGAGGATCTCCGGGAGACCTGCGGCTACATCCATCGGTTTCACGCGACGTATCCCGGAGCCGCGGAGGCCTGTCCCCCTGCCGCGGACCGGGCGAACGAGACCGAGGGGACCTAGACCAGCGTGACCGACCGGGCCGCCAGGGCCGGCGCCGCCCGGTCGGCCGGTCGGCCATGAGGAGCCACCTTCGCCCCGTCCGCCCGCTTCGAATGATCGGCCTCTTCGGGGGTTCCTTCGATCCCATCCACCACGGTCACCTGATCGTCGCCCGGACCGTGCTGGAGGCGCTCGACCTGGAAGAGCTCCGCTTCGTCGTGGCGCGGGAACAGCCCTTCAAGGCGGGCCAGCACCGGGCGCCACCGGCGGCCCGGGCGCACATGGTCGAGCTGGCCATCGAGGGAGAGCCTCGCTTCCGGCTGGAGCGGGCGGAGCTGGAACGCGAAGGGCCTTCGTACACGGTGGACACGCTCCGGACCCTGCGGGCTCGGGAGCCGGGCGCCGCGTTCGCGCTCCTCGTCGGCGCCGACGCGGCCCGGGAACTCCCCCAGTGGCGCGAGGCGGACCTGCTTCATCGCCTGGCGGACCTCGTGCTGGTGGCCCGTCCGGGTGCGGTGCTGCCCGGGCTTCCCTGGCCGGTCCGGACCGTGACCGTGCCCGCCATCGAGATCTCGGCCACGGAAGTCAGGCAGCGGGTGCGAAAGGGACTGCCGGTGCGGTACTGGGTGCCCGACGCGGTGGCGGCGTACATCGAGCAGGCAGGTTTGTACCGCGGCGCCTAGCGCCCCCTCCCCGCGCCGGCTCGCCTCGCGGCTCCGCCAGGCCGCCGGCCGCTGCAAGCGCCCTGGTCGGACAGAGGCCCGGCGGATCTCGCGGGACGGGCAGCGGGACACCCCGTGGAGCACCCTGGAGACCGAGCGCGCGAGGGACCCACCCCGGGGTGCGGAGCCTGATCGAGGGTGCCCGCGGGGGGAGACCGGCTCCCCGGCCCGCCGCTAACCCCGCCGCGCGATTATACTTGGGGCCATGGCCATGACCTTCCTGACCCGGTTGTTCGGCACCCGGCACGAGCGCGAGCGGAAGCGCTACCGGCCGCTGATCGAGCAGATCCATCGCGAGGAGGAGCGGCTCAAGAGCCTCTCCGAAGCCGAGCTCAAGGACCAGACCCGCAAGCTGCGCGAGCGGATCGCCCAGCGGGTGGGCCCGGTCAAGTCGGAGCTGGAGCAGGCCCGGCAGCGCCGGCACGACTGCGCCGACCCCGAGGAGCAGGACCGCCTGGAAACCCAGATCCAGCAGCTCGAAGCTCGCTACAAGAAGGAACTGGGCCGGGTTCTGGACGAGCTCTTGCCGGAAGCGTTCGCCACCGTACGCGAGGCATGCCGCCGGCTGCTCGGCACCAAGCTGATGGTGACGGGCCACGAGTTGACCTGGGACATGGTGCCGTACGACGAGCAGTTGATGGGCGGGATCGTCCTGCACCAGGGGAAGATCGCCGAGATGGCGACGGGCGAGGGGAAGACGCTGGTGGCCACGCTCCCGCTGTACCTCAACGCGCTAGCGGGCCGGGGCGCACACCTGGTCACCGTGAACAATTACCTGGCCCGCCGCGACTCGCAGTGGATGGGGCACGTGTTCCGGTACCTGGGTCTCACGGTGGGTTGCCTCGACGACACCCAGCCCCAGAGCCCGGAACGGCGGGCCGCCTATCAGTGCGACATCACCTACGGGACCAACAACGAATTCGGGTTCGACTACCTGCGC
>JBBIMQ010000160.1:0-6414 GCA_037444345.1 Gemmatimonadota bacterium
CCGTATCGGCCATCGCCTGCTCGTATCCTCTCACCCCCGACATGGCCGCAAGCCGGAGGGAGGTCTCAGGGAGATCGGGCAGGGACTGGGCAAGGAGGCCGCTCGAGGCGGCGCTGCCCGCCGCCACGAGCGCCACGATCCCTCTGGCCCGGCCGCGATTGGTCATCGAGAGCACTCCACCCTGAGCCCCCGGCCCCCGCTCCCGCATCGGGTGATGGTCATCCCACACCAGCCCGCACTTCGTGAACACGTAAGCTCGGAGAGGGCCCGGCAGGGAACGGAGGTATTGGCCCACCGCCTGTTCCGAGTGCCCGTGGCCATGGACCGCCGCGGTATCCACCCGGTTCACCCCGAGCTCGACGGCACGGCGCATCGCGGCCAGAGAGTCGCGGTCATCCCGCGGCCCCCAGCCCAAGGACCAGCCGCCCCCGCCTGCGGCCCATGCTCGGAAGCCAACCGTCGAGAGCTGGAGGCCGGATCTACCGAGGGGTCGCGAGGGTACGTCGAGGCCTCCTATTCCACCGTCTTGAATTCGCCGGTGACCGCGGCCACGCGCCAGCGCGCCACCGCCAGCTCGCGCCCCGTGATGATGAGCACCACGGCCGCCACGATGACGAGCGAGGCCAGGAGGATCCTGGGGGTGATCGGCTCGCCGCCCAGCGCCCAGCCCAGGAACACGGCCACCATGGGGTTCACATAGCTCGAGGTCGCCACCTTGTTCGGCGTGCTCACCTTGAGCAACCAGGCGAAACAGGTGAAGGTGACGAGCGAGCCAAAAATGATGAGATACGCCAGCGCCAGGGCCGACCTGAGCGAGACCCGGCTCGGATCGAACTGCCCCAGCTCCCCGGCCGCTGCGCCGAGCGCCAGGAGCAGCACCCCGCCGGCCAGCATCTCCATGCCGGAGACCAGGGCCGTCTCCTTGGGGAGATCGGCCTCGCGACTCAGGACGGAGGCGAGCGCCCAGGCGAAGGTCGAGCCCATGAGGAGAAGCACGGCCCCCAGACTGGCGTGCCTGCCGCCGGTATTGCCGGGCAGCACGAGCAAGGCGACTCCGGCGAAGCCGAGCACGATGCCGGCTAGCACCGCGGCGCCAGGTCGCCGGCCCCCGGGCCGGGCCCACTCCAGGATGGCGGTCCAGACCGAGACCATCGCCACGATGAGCGCGGTGAGCCCGGAGGGCAGCTCCTGTTCGACCCACACAACGGCGCCGTTGCCGATCATAAAGAAGAGGCCGCCGAGGAGGAGCGCCCACCCCCACTGGGGGAGCGTGGGCGCGGGCACGCCGGTGGTGCGGGCCCAGAGGAACAGGGCCCCGCCGGCGGTGAGGAACCGGGCCGCCGCCATGAGCAGGGGCGGCAGGGTCTCGATCGCGAAGGCAATCGCGAGATAGGTCGAGCCCCAGATCAGGTAGATCGCGGCGAAGGCGAGCACCAGCCGCCCCCGAGGCCGGGCGACCGACTCATGCGGCGTCATGGCGTCCGGCCTCCTCCGGGCTGCCGGCGATCGGGAGCGCCAGCGTTTCTTTGATGGTGTCCAGCACGACGGTGGAGCGGGTGTTCCGCACACTCCGGAGCCGGCCGAACCGGTCTCTGAGGAGCCGGCCCAGGGCAGCGGTGTCTCGCACCCGGACCTTCACCAGGTAGCAGTCCTCGCCCGCGACGTGGTGAACTTCCAGCACCTCCGGGATGCGGGCGAGCGCGAGTCCGATGGCTCCCGAGCCGACCCGCTCCTCGGTGCGGACCAGGATGAAGGCGGTGAGCCCCAGGCCCACCGCGTGGGGGTTCACCCGGGCGTGGTAGCCCTGGATGACGCCGCGCTCCTCGAGCTTGCGGATCCGTTCGAGGATGGCCGATGGGGCCATGTCCAGGCGCCGGGCGATCTCGGCGTTGGACATCCGGCCGTTGGCCTGGAGGAGGGCGACGATGGCGGTATCGACGCTGTCGAGCATCAGACTATCATTCTGTTAGAGCCAACTATATACGAATTATCTTCGCCATGCAAGCCAATATTGTGACAATAATACGGTTCCCATCGAGGCCTCAACTCCCCCCGCCCAGCCGCCCGATACTGGGGACATGGACAGCCCCGAACCACTCCGCACCCTGACCTCGGCCCTCGAGGCCGCCATCGCCTCGCCCGATCCCGAGCGACCTGCCCTCGAGCGCGAGGAGTCGCTCCGGCGTATCGCTCGCGCCGTCCGGGCGACCCCGGGCATCGAACGGAACCGGGCCCTGGCCGCCGCGGCCGACGCCGTGCTGCTCGCCGGCAGCACCGGGCTCGAGCTCGCAGCCCGGGACCTCCTGGCCCGGCTCCGCGAGGAGGCAACCCGGCCAGCGGCTAACGCCACCGCGACCATCCTCGTGGTAGAAGACGATCCGGTGCTGGCTCACGGGCTCGCGCGCGCCCTGGCCGGACCGGATCGGGAGATTCGCATCGCCGGGACCGCCGCCCAGGCCCGGGCCGTCCTCCAGTCGGCCCCGGTCAGGCTGGTCGTGCTCGATCTCCTGCTCCCCGACAGCGATGGCCGGAACTTGCTCCTCGAACTCCGGGCCGACCCGCGCACCGCCTCGATTCCGGTCTTCGTCGAAACCTGCCGGCTGGGGCTCGACTCCAAGGCCGAGTGTTTCGCGCTGGGCGCGGACGCCTACTTCGAAAAGCCGTTCGACCTGCGTGCGTTCGCCATCGCGGTGGACGCGCACCTGGCGCGGGGCGCGGCCCCGGCTCCAGCCCGCGATCCCGCCACCGGGCTTCCCGGCCGGGCGGCCCTGATCGCCTGCTTCGCGCGGGCCCAGGCCGAGCTGCCGCCGGCCGTGCCGCGCTCCCTGGCCACCATCAATCTTGAACACTTCCGCTGGGTCACCGAGACCTACGGCCGCTACGAGTCGGACCGGATCCTCCGGCGGATCGCCGCCCGGCTCACCGGCGAGCTCCGCGAGGCGACCTGTGTGGCACGGTGGGACGGGGCCGACTTCGTGGCTTTCTTCGGCGATCGGACCGAGGCCGGGGCGGCAGCGGCGCTGGAGCGCGCCCTGGTCGCGCACCAGCACGAGGATTTACGCCCCGACCCCGGCGGCCCCGAGCTCGCGATCGCGTACTCGGCGGGGGTGGCCGGGGTGCCACCGGACGCCGGATTCGAGGACGCCCTGGCGGAGGCGGATCGGCTCCTCGATCTGGCGCGGGCCGGGGGCCGGAATCGGATCGTCACCGCCGCCACGGCGGTGCCGGTCCCTCGGCGCCGCGTCTTCTTCGCCGAGGACGACCCGGCGGTGAGCCGGATGGTCATCGGCCATCTCACCCGCGAAGGCTTCGAGGTGCTGCATTATCCCGACGGCGCCGCCGCCCTCGCGGCGGCGCCCGGCAGCGGGGCAGCCGCCGTCATCTCCGACGTGGAGATGCCGAACCTCGATGGCCTGAGCTTGCTGCGGGCCCTGCGCGAGGATCCGGCCTTCCGGCACATCCCCATCATGATGCTCACCGCAATGGGCGACGAGAAGCACGTGGTGGAGGCCTTCGAGCTGGGCGCCGACGATTACGTGCTCAAGCCGTTCTCGGTGCGGGAGGTCACTGCCCGGCTCCGGCGCTTGCTTCGGAGGCCCTGCGTGAGGGCGGAACGACTGCAGGGGGCCGGGTAGCGGCGCGAGGGGCTGGCAGAGCGGCACTTCAGCCCTCATCCTTCGAGGGCCCGATGACCGCTCCCCAGCCTTCTTACGCCCGCACCCTCGGTTTCTTCTCCGGCACCCTGGCGGTGGTGGGCGGGATCGTCGGATCGGGCATCTTCGTCAACTCGCAGATCGTGGCCCAGCGGGTCGGCACGGCGGGCCTCACGCTGGCTGCCTGGGTCGCCGGGGGGATCATCGCGCTCGCCGGCGCTTTCTGCTTTGGCGAGCTCGCGTGGCGGCGGCCGCGGGCAGGGGGCGGCTACGTCTACCTCCGTGAAGCCTTCGGGCCGCTCCCGGCGTTCCTCTACGCCTGGGCGCTCCTCCTCGTGATCGCGACCGGGGCGATCGCCGCGGTAGCTTACACCTTCGCCAGCTACGCGGCGAGCCTGGCCGGGCTCGACCGGCACTGGATCAACCCCCTTGCCGCCGGCGCCATCGTGCTGCTCACGCTGGTCAACTACGCCGGCGTCAAGCCGGGCGCGTTCACCCAGAACGCCTTCACCCTGCTCAAGCTGGGCGCCCTCGCGGCCCTGATCGTGGCGGGGTTCGCGCTTGCCGGCGGAGGCACCGGGGCCGGCCCGATCCGGGCGGATGGGCGCAATGTTCCGCTCGCCTTCGCCGCCGCGCTGGTCCCGGTCCTCTTCGCCTACGGCGGATGGCAGCAGGCCAATTTCATCGCCGAGGAGATCGTGGACCCCGCCCGGACCCTGCCCAGGGCGCTGGTGCTTGGCGTTCTCGTCGTGGTGGCCGCCTACCTCCTGGCCAACCTCACTTACCTCCGGGCGCTGGGCTCCGCCGGTCTCGCCGCGAGCTCCGCACCCGCCGCCGACGCCATGCGGCTGGTCCTGGGCCAGGCGGGTGCCCGGCTCATCGCCGCCGGCATCGCCGCCTCCACGTTCGGTTTCCTCGGTCTGGTGGTCCTCGTCTCGCCCCGGGTCTATCAGGCCATGGCGGCCGACGGGCTCTTCTTTCCAGCCCTCGCCCGACTGCACCCGCGGTACCGCACCCCCGGGGCGGCGCTTCTGGTTCAGGGCGGGCTCGCGCTGGTGCTGCTCTGGTCGGGAACCTACGGGCAGTTGCTCGATTACGTGGTCTTCTGCGACTGGATCTTTTTCGGTCTCGCCGGAATGGCGCTCTTCGTGCTCCGGCGGCGAGACCGCGCCGCCGGGCGCGCGGAACCTCCGGCTGGGATCCGCGTCCCCGGGTATCCGGTGACCCCGGCGCTGTTCGTCACGGCCGCCGCGTACGTCGTGGCCGGTTCGGTCGCCTCGAATCCCTGGAACGCGTTGTTAGGGACTGGAATCCTGGCGGTCGGGGTGCCGGTGTTCCGGTACTGGCGGAGCAAGCAAGCGGGGCGCGGCCCGGAGGCGATAGCCGGCGGCGAGGGCCGGCAGTGAGGCGGCGAGGCCGAGGTCCGACCCGGCCAGGGTTGACCTGGAAGACTTCTTTTCCGGAATGGATCCCCGCTCCGCCGCGGGCGGGCTGGAAGGCGTGATACGGGTGCGGAGCGAGCTGCTTCGCTCCCGGCCGGCGCTGAGCTATCATCCCTGACGGACAAGGACAGGCACGCTGGGGCCAGCCCGCTGGCGGCGAGTTCCTCCGCCCGCGAGGTCCGTCCCGGCTGTCCGCCCCGTCCACCATTATCCCGTCCTTTCCGCCATGACCGATCCCGCTCCCCATCGCTACGACACCCACCTCGACATCCGGTTCGGCCACCTCGAGCTGGTTGACATCCCGGCCCTGGTGGCCGCCAACACGCACCCGTGGTTCAACCAGACCCTCTGCCAGGTGAACGACGCCGTGGTGCGACTCGGGGTGGTGCGGGGGGAGTATCACTGGCACAAGCACGACGGCGAGGACGAGTTCTTCCTCACTCTCGAGGGCCGGTTGGTCATTGACCTCGAGGACCGGTCGGTCGAGCTCCTGCCCCGGCAGGGCTTCGTGGTGCCGCGAGGCGTGCGGCACCGGACCCGAGCCCCCGAGGGCGCCGTGATCCTGATGGTGGAGCGCGCCGGCATCGTTCCTACCGGCGACCCGTGACGCGGGCCTGGAGGAACCGGGCCGATCGCACCTAACAGGACCAGGTGCCGGCCGGCCGCCAGGGGCCCGTCACCTGTGGCCGGCAGCCACCCGGCCTGAGCCCTCGGGGCGCCGGTGCCCGCCAGACCGTTGCCGCCGCCATCCTCTTCACCCGGATCACAGGTGACCGAGACACCCGAGCCAGCCATCCCGTTCCCTCACGCTGTCCGGGCCTGGACCCGGGTGGCGCTGGCGAGCTTCGGCGGGCCCGCAGGCCAGATCGCGGTCATCCACCGGATCCTGGTCGAGGAGAAGCGGTGGGTGCGCGAGGAACGCTTCCTCCACGCTCTCAACTATTGCATGCTGTTGCCGGGCCCGGAGGCGCACCAGCTGGCCACCTACCTGGGATGGCTGCTCCACGGAACCCGGGGGGCGCTGGTGGCGGGCGGCCTCTTCGTCCTTCCCGGGTTTCTCAGCATCCTGGGCTTGAGTCTGGCCTATGTGCTGCTCGGCGATGTGGGGCTTGTGGCCGGAGTGTTCTTCGGGCTCAAGCCGGCGGTGCTCGCCATCGTGATCGCGGCACTGGTGCATCTGAGTGGCCGGGTGCTCTCGGCACGCCGGGCTCGACTCATCGCCGCAAGCGCCTTCCTCGCCATCTTCGTCTTCCGCCTGCCCTTTCCCCTGGTGGTGTTGGGGGCCGGAGCGGCCAGCGCGCTGGCCACGACCGGGGTCC
>JBBIMQ010000161.1:0-6378 GCA_037444345.1 Gemmatimonadota bacterium
AGCCCGGTAGAAGGCGTGCAACGGACGCTCGAGTTCTGGCTGGCTCGCCGCTAGCGCCCGGCAAGGCTCGCGTTCGCCGTGGTGTGGCTCGGAAGCCTCAATCCCCGTGTTTCCCTGAAGCGGGGCCGCAACGTTCGTGGAGCCGGGACCGCGATTGTGAGCGGGGGAGGTAACTCCCGGGTGGTGACACCGGGCCCCGGTCCGGCATCGAGGCAAGCCAGATCTCACGGCAGGACATCATCTTACGCCGCCCGCGGCACGCGAATTGCTCGCTGCCGCGCTTGCGGCTCGCAGCTCCCTGGGCCGCCGGCCCAGAGCGGTGGGCCCATGGGCGCCCGGGTGGCCCCCATTCCGACCCGCGCTGGGGGCCGCGGCTGGCTCTGGCCTGGAATTCGCGCCTCCGGCCCTTGAGGCATCCCGAAGGGGTTTCTCGATGCGCGTGTATCTGGCCGACCTGGGGCACAACCAGCTCACGATCAGTTCGGACATCTATCCCATCTGTGTCGCGAACTGCGCCGCCTACGCGACGGCCTACCTGAGGAGCCCCGTGCCGGTGGAGTACCGGCTCTTCCGCGAGCCTCAGGATCTCAAGGCCGCGCTGGAGTCCGCTCCACCTGACGTGTTGGGCCTGAGCAGCTTTGCCTGGAACCACAACCTGGCGATCCAGTTCGCCGAGTACGCCAAGCGGCTCCACCCTCGCGTCGTGACCCTGATGGGCGGGCCGAACTATCCGCTGACGGCCGAGGAGCAGGAGAGCTGGTTGCGGGGCATGCCCGCGATTGACATCGCGGTGCGGGGCCCCACCTACGAGGGCGAGCGGGCCTTTCTGCACCTGATGCAGCGGCTGGTGGACTGCGGGGGCTCGTTGGAGGAAGCCACGGCCGAACCGATTCCGGGCAGCCACTGGGTGGACCGCCGGACGGGAGCCTTGGTGCGCGGGCCCGAGCTCGAGCGGATCCGGGATCTGGACGAGATCCCCTCCCCGTACCTCACGGGCTGGATGGATCCGTATTACGAGACCGGGTATTTCCCCATCCTGCAGATCGCGCGGGGGTGCCCGTTCAGTTGCCAGTTCTGCAATTCTTCGGTGAAGGAGAACAGCAAGGTCTTCGCCCACTCGGTGGAAAACGTGTGCGCCGACCTGCTCCACATTGCGCAGCGGGTGAAGCCGGAGCTGCCGGTCTGCTTCGCCGATGACAATTTCGGGATGTACCCGCGAGACGAGGAGGTGGCGGATTACCTGGGCTATCTCCAGGAGAAGTTCGGCTGGCCCAAGTATATTCGCACGACGACGGGCAAGAACCAGGCGGAGCGCATCATCCGGGTCATGCGCAAAGTGCGCGGTGCCATGCCGATGACCTCGGCGGTGCAGTCGCTCAATCCCGCGGTGCTTGCCAACATCAAGCGGTCCAACATCAAGCTCGAGACCTACGCCCAGATTCAGCAGGAGGTCCGGGCGCAGGGGATGCAATCCTACGGCGAGCTGATTCTGAGCATGCCGGGGGAGACGCTGGAGTCCTTCATGCAGGCGGTCCGCGACCTCCGCTCCAGGGGGGTAAAGCGGATTTCCGCCCACCAGTTGCTGCTGCTGAACGGCGCGCCGCTCGCGAACCCGTAGAGCCGGCGGCGGTTCCAGCTCAAGACCAAGTTCCGGATTGTCGCCCGCAACCTGGGCAACTATCTCGGCGAGCCGGTGGTGGAGGTGGAGGAGATGGTGGTGGACACGCCGACCTTTCCGCTTGCGCATTACTATGAAGCGCGGATCTTCCATCTGCTCCTCACGATCTACTATTACGAGGGGAATTTCGAGGAGGCGTTCGAGTTCGCTCGCCATCACGGGGTCCGTGCCTACGACCTCATCGTCCTGATGCAGCGGATGCTCCCGGAGGCACCCGAGGCCTTCCGCAAGGTGATCGCGGATTTCCGCCGGGAGAGCGAGGAGGAGCTGTTCGATACTCCCGAGGCATGCATTGCGTTCGCCAAGGCGCACTTCGACGAACTGGTGGACGGCACCCTGGGGGGCAACCTGCTCAGCAAGTACTCGCTGCTGGCCCGATTTTTCGCCACCCCTGCGACGCTCGATTTCCTGGAGCAGGCGATTGCGCGCGCCATCGGGGCCACCCGGCGGGAGGGAGCGCCGGGGCTCCGGGCGGTGATGGAGTACCTGCGCGGCGTGGTGCTGCACGTCCCCTTTGCCGATACGCTCGAGCGCGCCCCGACGTGGGCCACGGAGTTCGATATCGAGGCCTGGCGAGCCGACGGGTATGTACGGCCCCTGGAGAGCTACCGGTTGGCCGCGCCCGTGTGCTACCGGACCGCGGTCGAGCCGGAGCGCAAGGCCATGATCACCACCCGGCTCAAGACGTTCGGCGAGCACGCCTCCGGGATGGGGAAGTTCACCCGGACGCTCTTTGCCCGGGACCTCCGCCGCACGGTGAGCGAGGTGGTACGGCTCGCCGGCATCCTCCCGCTTTTGGTGCCCGTATGACCGTTCCTCCGCAGGCGGGCCTGGCGGCCCGGCCCGACGTCTCCTTCGTGATGCCGTGCTACAACGAGGAGGAGGTGATCGGCTATACGATCCCCCAGCTGGTCCAGGCGTTCCGGGCCGCGGGGGTTCGGCTCGAGCTGGTGGCGGTCGACAACGGCTCTCGCGATCGGACCGGGGAGATCATCCGCGATCTCGCGGCGCGTTTTCCCGAGATCGTGCCCCATCGGGTCGAGACGAACCAGGGATACGGGTTCGGGGTGCTGAGCGGCATCCCGCGCGCGACGGCGCCGTGGGTCGGGATCATCCCCTGCCACGGGCAGGTGGACCCCGCGGACGTGGTGCGCCTGTACCAGGCGGTGGCGGCCACCAACGGCCGGGTGGTGGGAAAGGTGCGGCGTCGGTTCCGGATGGACGGGGTGCGGCGCAAGCTGGTCTCGGTGGCGTACAATCTCTTCGTGCGGCTGCTCTGGCCGCGGCTCGAGTCCATTGACGTGAACGGCTCCCCCAAGATCCTCTCGCGCGAGGCGGTGCTCGCGATGCGCCTCGAATCCCGGGACTGGCTGCTCGACCCCGAAATCATGATCAAGGCGTACTACGCGGGGTTGCGGGTCATCGAGCTCAACGTCTTCGCGCGGATGCGGAGCGGGGGCCGGTCGCACGTGCGGGCCTCGACCTGCTGGCAGTTTTTTCGCCAGCTCCTCCTCTCCCGCCTGACGGGGTGCTGGCGCACGCCGCCGCTATCCCCGGCCCTCGAGGCGGGCCGGCCGGTGCGCTCCTCCTGACGCTTCCAGCGCGGAGCGGTCTCGTGACTCCGGTGGCGACCCCTTCGGTGCACCGCAGGCGCAGCACCTGCCGGGGCTGCGGCGGGGCCCGGCTCCGGCGGTTCCTCGAGCTGGGACCCACACCGCTCGCCAACGCGTTCCTCCGCTCGCCCGAGGAGTTCGCCACCGAGGCCAGGTTTCCGCTGGATGTCTACTTCTGCGAGACCTGCGCCCTGGTGCAGCTGCTCGACGTGATCGATCCCGAGGTGCTGTTCCGCGAGTACATCTACGTCACGGGAACCTCCCGCACCGTGGCGGCGCACCAGCGGAACTATGCTCGCACGGTGGCGGACCTGCTCCAGCTCGCGCCCGGGGACCTCGTGGTCGAGGCGGCGAGCAACGATGGCAGCCTGCTCCGCTGCTTCCAGCCGTATGGGGTGCGGACGCTGGGCATCGAGCCGGCCCGGAATATCGCGGCGATGGCGCGGGGGGCCGGGGTGGAGACCCTGGAGTGCTTCTTCGGCACGGCCACGGCCCACGCGGTCCGGGCCTCCCACGGTCCGGCGCGCGCGGTGCTGGGGAACAACGTCCTGGCCCATGTGGACGACACCCAGGATTTCCTCCGCGGCGCCGCCAGCCTGATCGCGCCGGACGGGCTGGTCATCACGGAGGTGCCCTATCTGCGCGACTTCCTGGACCGGCTCGAGTACGACACGGTCTACCACGAACACCTGTGCTACTTTTCCGTCACGGCGCTCATGCGGCTCTGCGAGGAAGTGGGGCTCCGCATCGCGCGGGTGGACCGGTTCCCGATCCACGGCGGTTCCATCCGGATGTATGCCGGCCGGGTCGAGCGGCAGGGCGACCACAGCCCGGAGGTCCGGGCGCTCGCAGCGGAGGAACGCGAGGCGGGGCTCGCCACGCTGTCCCGCTACCAGCGTTTCGCCCGGGACGTCGCGGCCAACCGGGAGCGCCTCCGGGCGCTCCTGGCCGAGCTGGTGGCGGAGGGGAAGTCGGTGGCCGGCTACGGGGCGCCGGCCAAGGGGAACACACTGCTCAACTATTGCGGGATCGGTCCGGACCTCCTGCCATACACGGTGGACAAGTCGCCGCTCAAGGTGGGCCGCTACACGCCGGGGATGCACCTTCCGGTGCTGCCCGTCGAGACGATCCTGGAACGCCAGCCCGATTACGTGCTCATCCTGGCGTGGAACTTCGCGGGGGAGATCATGGCGCAGGAGGCCGAGTACCGGGCTCGGGGGGGCCGGTTCATCATCCCGATCCCCGAGCCCACGATCGTCTGAGCATGCAGGTGATCATTCTCGCGGGCGGCCGCGGGACCCGGATCTCGGAGGAATCCACCACGCGGCCCAAGCCGATGGTGGAAATCGGGGGCCGGCCCCTGCTCTGGCACGTGATGAGCATCTACGCCGCGCACGGGTACACCGATTTCCTGGTGGCGTGCGGGTACAAGGGCGAGGTGATCAAAGAGTACTTCCACAACTTCATCGTTCACAACAGCGATTACGTCATTGACCTGAAGAGCGGGACCATCGAGTACGTGTCGCCGGCACGCCTGGACTGGCGGATCGGGGTGATCGATACCGGGGTTGACACCATGACCGGCGGGAGGATCCGGCGGCTCCAACCCCTGGTGAAGGGCTCCACCTTCATGGCGACCTACGGCGACGGGGTGGGCAACGTGGACATCGGCGCGCTGGTCCGGTTCCACCGCAGCCACGGCCGGCTCGCCACGGTGACCGCCGTCCGGCCGCCCTCGCGGTTCGGCGGGCTCATGCTCGACGGTGACCGGGTGAGCGAGTTCTCCGAGAAGCCCCAGACCGGGGAGGGGTGGATCAACGGGGGCTTCTTCGTATTCGAGCGCGAGGTATTCGATTACCTGCCGGACGACAACACCATTCTGGAGCGGGAGCCGCTGGAACGGCTGTCCCAGGCCGGCCAGCTCATGGCGTACCGGCACTGCGGGTTCTGGCAGCCGATGGACACGCTCCGCGAAAAGCAGCTGCTCGAGGCGCTCTGGCAGAGCGGCAATCCGCCCTGGAAGACCTGGCCATGAGCTTCTGGCACCAGCACAACGTGCTCGTCACGGGAGCCACCGGGCTCCTGGGTTCGTGGCTGGTGGAGGAGCTGCTGGCCCGGGGCGCCAGCGTGACCTGCCTGGTGCGGGACTGGGTCCCCACCAGCCGCTTCGTCACCAGCGGGATGCTGGAGCGCTGCAACGTGGTGCGGGGCGGGCTGGAAGAGCCGGACGTGGTCCTCAGGGCGGTGAACGAGTACGAGATCCAGAGTGTGTTTCACCTGGGGGCCCAGACGATCGTCGGCACCGCCGCGCGCTCGACCCTGTCCACCTTCGAATCGAACATTCGGGGCACCTGGCATCTGCTCGAGGCGTGCCGCCAGTGCCAGCGGACCGTCCAGCGGGTGCTGGTCGCCTCCAGCGACAAGGCCTACGGGGTGCACCAGAAGCTCCCTTACACCGAGGACACCCCGCTCCAGGGTCGCTATCCGTACGACGTCTCCAAGTCCTGCGCGGACCTCATCGCGATGGCGTACTTCCACACCTACGGGGTGCCGGTGGCGGTCACCCGCTGCGGCAACCTGTTCGGAGGCGGCGACCTCAATTTCAACCGGCTCATCCCCGGCACGATTCGCTCGGCGCTGCGCGACGAGCGGCCCGTGATCCGGAGCGACGGCACGTTCGTGCGAGACTACTTCTACGTCCGGGATGCCGTGGAGGCCTATCTCCAGCTCGCCGAACGGCTGCCGGCGCCGGGTTTCGTGGGGGAGGCGTTCAACTTCGGCACCGAGACCCCGCTGCCGGTGCTGGCGCTGGTGGAGCGGATCCTGGGGCTCATGGGCAAGGTCGAGCTCGAGCCGGTCATCCTGAACGAGGCCACGCACGAGATCCCGCGCCAGTACCTCGACTGCACCAAGGCGCGGCGGCTCCTCGACTGGCGCCCGCGCTATCCCCTGGATGACGCGCTGCGGGAAACCATCGCCTGGTACGCCGCCTGGCTCCAGCAGAGCGGCGACGCCGTCCCGCTGCCGGGCGGCCGGGAGCTGGCGTGAGCCGGGGGCGTGCGGTGCCGGCTCAGGGAAGCGCGCCCG
>JBBIMQ010000162.1:0-6351 GCA_037444345.1 Gemmatimonadota bacterium
GAGCGCGCCGGCTCGGGAGTGGTCACCCGGGGTGACGCCCGCCACCCGCCCCTGCACGGACCGCCGGGGCCGGCAGAGAGGCCGAGCCGGCGCCGGCGCAACCAGACTGCGGCCCTTACGGCTGCGCCCGGAACGCATGGAATCGCGCCAGCGCGGCCAGGTTGAACCAGTACACCGTTCCGAGCACCAGCGTGAGGAGGACGAGCCAACCCGCCCGCGCCGGCGATCCCGCACCGGCCCTGGCCGCAGCGTCAGTGAGCCGCCAGAGGAGGTAGAGAAGGGCCGGCCACCCGACCAGCCAGAGCGCCAGCGCCTTGACGAAGCGCAGCCATCCGGGGGTCGGGAGCGCCGCGGCAAAAAGCAGGCTGTTGACCAACGAGGCCACCGTGAGGCCGATCGTGGCGGCCACGACCAGCAGGAAGGCCACGTCCCCGCCCTGGAGGCCGCTCCCTGGCCGCATTCTGAACAGCCATCCGAGCACCGCCGCCAGCGGAACGAGGAGGCTCAACAGGAAAAGGTGCCAGAGCACCCACCAGCCGTGGCCGAAGAAGAAGCGCAGCGATTCGGGCATGGGGCCCAGGGTCGAGATCCACCGTCCCCGAAGCTAGCGCGGGCATGACCCGGCTCAAGGGGGTCGGGATTGGGGGGGGGAGGCCCCGGGGGCCCTTCCTTTCCCTCTGCCCCTATCCCGAGCAAGCCGCCCCCGGTGTCCCGCCCGCCAGACGGTGCAGCACCTCGAGCAGGGGCCGCTGCCCCGGGTTGAGCCGCCGGCGCGCCTCCGCCAGGGGGAACCACGCTCCGCGGTCCACTTCGGGAAAGTGCCGCACCTGTCCCGATCGCGGCGGCCATTCCAGGGCGAAGGTGTTGCTCCGGAGTCGAGCCGGCTCGAGATCGGCCTGGAATGCCCACGCCACTACCCGCTTACCCCCGGACTGCCTGACTTCGCCCAGTGGGAGGAAGGCGCCCTCGGCGGTGAAACCGGTCTCTTCCTGAAACTCGCGCCGGGCCGTCTCGAGCGGGTCTTCGCCCGGGGCGCACTCCCCTTTTGCGAGCGACCACGCACCCTCGTCCTTGCCGGCCCAGAACGGGCCGCCCGGGTGCACCAGGAAGACCTCGAGCACGCCACCGCGATGGCGGAACGGCAGGAGCCCGGCGCTCAGCGAGCCGCGCGCGCTGCTGGCAGCGGATCGCCGCTCCGGGCCCCGCCCTGCCGCCATGCCGATCACGCCGCCCGGCGCTCGTCCCTGAGCGAGGCCAGGTCAATGACGAACCGATACTTCACGTCGCCCCGGAGCAGGCGGTCGTACGCCCGGTTGATACCCTGGATCGGGATCACCTCGACGTCGGCAGTGAGGTTCAGCTCGGCGCAGAAGTCCAGCATCTCCTGAGTCTCAGGAATGCCGCCGATCAGCGAGCCCGCGAGCCGGCGGCGCTGGAGAATGAGCGTGAACGCGCTGGGCGACGGATGGGGGTGATCCGGGGCCCCCACCAGACACAGGGTGCCGTCGCGCTTGAGGAGCTTGAGATAGCTGTCGAGGTCGTGCGGCGCCGCCACCGTGTCCAGGATGAAATCGAACCGGCTGGCGTGACGGCTCAGCTCGCCCGGGTCCCGCGCCAGAACGACCTCGTCCGCACCGAGCCGTCGAGCATCGGGAACTTTCCCCGGCGAAGTGGTGAACAGGGTCACCTCGGCGCCGAACGCCTTGGCGAACTTCAGGCCCATGTGACCCAGCCCGCCCAGCCCCACGATGCCCACCCGCTGCTCCGGACCCACCTGCCAATGCCGCAGCGGGGAGTAGGTGGTGATTCCCGCGCAGAGTAGCGGAGCCGCCGCGGCCGGATCCAGCCGGTCCGAGACCCGGAGGACGAAGTGCTCGTCCACCACGATCTGATCGGAGTATCCCCCGTAGGTCATGGTGCCGGTGTACCGGTCCGGGCTGTTGTAGGTCCAGGTGACCCCGTTCAGGCAGTACTGCTCCAGGCCGGCCCCGCAGTCGGCGCAGGTCCGGCAGGAGTCCACCATGCAGCCCACCGCGGCCAGGTCGCCTGGGGCGAAGCGCGACACCTCGCCGCCGACCCGCACCACCCGGCCGATGATCTCATGCCCCGGCACGATGGGGTAGGTCGTGCCTGCCCACTCGTTGCGCACCTGGTGCAGATCCGAATGGCACACGCCGCAGTAGAGGATCTCGAGGTGCACGTCACGAGGCCCGGGCTCGCGGCGCTCGAATTCGAAGGGGACGAGGGGTGCGGCCGGGCTATGGGCCGCGTAACCCCGGGCGGCGAACGTCCTGGACAGGTGCGGCCCGCTCGCGCCGGCAGGCCGGGTGGCTACGGAACTCATGGATTCTCCTCTCGACAGCTCGAATCGAACGCGAATCGAACCCCGCGAATCCGGTGGCCGGCCGGAGACTCGGGTGGGAACCTGCAAAGGATAGCTCCAAGGCTAGCCGCAGGCCGGTCATTGGTCAAGTAGATATTTGACTACTTGACTCACCACATGCTTGACTTCCCTCCGGGCCGCCTCTAACCTAGGTCCTCATGACCGGGCGACCGCTCGCCGCCGAACAGAAAGCCGCCGTCTTCAAGGCCCTCGGCGACCCGACCCGGCTGCGGATCGTGGAGTTCCTCCGCCACCGAGGGGGCGAGGCCACCGGTACCGAAGTGGCAGAGCACGCCGGCATCAGCCTCGCCCTCCTCTGCCACCACGCCGACGCCCTGATCCAGGCTGGCCTCGTCCGGAAGCGGAAGGAAGGCCAGACCACCTACTGGTCGCTCGACCGGCAGGTGCTCGTGAGCGCGGTGCGGCTGTTCAGCGGGTGACACCGTGAGCGGCACTCGAGCCTCCCCCAGCGCAGCGCGATCCCCCGCAGCGGCGGGCGCATCAGCGGGATAGCGACTCTCGGCACGCCAATCGCACGTCGCGCCGCGCCCTCCATGTCCGTGCGTCGAGGAGAGGAGGACGGGCAGCCGTTCCTGTTCCAGGCCTGGGCAAGGTTGCCTCCGCCCGCGCAATCGAGTACCTGCCGCGGCCGTCGGAGTCCCGGCGTGCGTAGCCCTAACAGAGACAGACCGCGAGCGCCGGTGTGGCATCGGCCGGCGCCTGACGAACCGTCGAGAGGTCGTCCCTGACAGGGCCGCTCGAGATCTTCGGGCCGGACCCTGGCCTGGTGGGTTTCGGGTCGAACGGCCGCCCTCGCCCCGTCGAACTTCGCGACATTCCGGATTCGAACACTTGTGACCGGCGCCGGCTCCGCCCGAATCTTGGCGCGGCTTCGAGCGGAAGCGGCCGGATGCGATACCGCCATGTGACCGTGGTGTTGGCCCTCGAGCTCTCCGCGGCGGCCTGCGCGCCGCAGGGGGCGATGCTGCCGCCACGTGGCACCGGGGTGGTCCCGAGACCGACACCGGCCCCTCGGCCCGCTCCGCCCGGCGCGACCCCCAAGGCGGGGCCGCCGGAACCCGAGGTTCGGGGGGATAGCGCGCGCCTCGAGGCTGCCCTCGTCAGGCGCCGCGCGCACGCCCCGCTCGCCTACGTCCTGCGGCGGCGGAGCGGCAACCCCCACCTCGCCGAGCGCACCGCGGCAGCCGTCGTGAAGGAGGCGCGGCGCCTCCGGCTCAGCCCGAGCCTGGTCGCAGCGGTGATTCTGGTGGAGAATGCGGCGTTCGACACCGCCGCCACCAGTCCCGCGGGGGCGGTGGGCCTCATGCAGGTCATGCCGGTGCATGGCGGGGCGCTGGGCTGCGCGTCGCCGGAATTGCGCCAGCTCGAGTCCAACATCTGCCACGGCACCCGGGTGCTTCACATGTACCTGCGGCGCACGCCTACCGTTCAGGCGGCGCTCCGGCGATACAACGGCTGCGTCGGCACCCTCGCCACTCGCCGCTGCCTCCGGTATCCCGCTCGGGTCTTGCGGCTCGCGTCCAGTGTCAGGCGAGAGATGCTCGGAGCGCCGGCCTCCGCCGCACCGCATGCCGTCTCGCCGCCCTCGCCCCCGCCGCCGCCCCCGCCCAGCTACCTCCGGCGTCCGGACCCGCCGGCCGATACTGGTGCATCAGCGGCCCGAGGCCTGGCCGCCGCCCGGAGCGGGGCGGCGGTGCCCCCGAACTTGGTCGAGCTTCTCGCCTGGTGACGGGGCAGAGAGCGCCCGCGCCGGCCTCGCCGCCTCCTTGAAACGCGACCCCGGCGCGGCCGGGTGCCTCCCCTCTGGCACCGCTCGACCGGCCCGGCGATCGAGGCGCCACCAGAGGAGGTCGGGTGGCCTGTCGCGACGGGGCCTGGAGCCGGCGGCCCCGATCAGGTCCCACCGGCCGGGCCCTCAGCCCTGGGGGCTTGCAGGCGTATCGTCCTCCACCATTCCAGCCGGGGCCGCGGAGCGGCCAGGCAAACCAGGGATCTCCACCACCGGGCGCACCTCGACCGTCCCCGCCCGCGCAATCGGGATTCTGGCCGCGATCGCGATCGCCTCGTCCAGGTCCTTCGCCTCGACCATGAAGTATCCGCCCAGCTGTTCTCGGGTCTCCGCGAAGGGGCCGTCGGTGACCAACCGGCGGCCCTCGCGGACCCGGACACTCGTGGCCAGCGCGGTGGGAAAGAGGGGCGCGGCGTCGAGGTAGTGACCGCTCGCCGCGAGCTGGTGCGCGAGCCGGGTGGATTCCTCGTAGCAGGCCTGCCGCTCGGCGTCGCCCAGCGCCTGCTCGTCGAGATAAATGAGGAGCATGTAACGCATCGGTAGCCTCGCGAAGATGGAAACTCGCGCCCCGGGGGCCGCCGCGTCATCCGCCCGCCATCGCCCCCACCACGAGCAACGGCTCCTCGCCCCTCGCCACCGGCTCCGGGAGCCGGGCGTCGGGCGGGGCGTGGCTCAGGTCCTCCTCGCAGGCGAAGAAGCGCACGAAGGCCCGGCGGTGAAGGGTGACGTGGTCCCGGATCGTGCCGCGGAGCACGGGGAACGCCGCCTCCAGGGCGTCGAGCACCGATCGTTGCGTGACCGGCGGCGCCACCTCGAGGCGGACTTCCCGGTCCGCCTTCGCCAGCCGCCGCAAGTGTTCGGGCAGCACCACCCGCACCACGGCGGCTCAGGCCTCCACGATCACCCGGAAGCCGCCATAGGCCATCCGCTTCACGTCGAACGGCATGGCCTGTCGTTCCATCATGCGCACGATCCGGGGGTCCTTCATCACCTTCGCGTTCACCCGGTCACGGTGGGCCCGGGACTTGTAGGCGATCCAGGAGAAGACCACCGTCTCCCCCCGCCTGGGCCGGAACTGCCGGAGAAAGGAGCCCATGCCCTTGCTGTCGAGGTCGTCTCCCACGCACTCGTAATACTCCAGCGCGCCATGCTCCCGCCAGACCCGCCCCGCCAGGCGGGCGATCCGCCGATACGCCTCAACCTGCCGCTTCGGTACCGGAATGACAAAGCCGTCAACGTAGCGTGCCATCGCAGGCCTCCTCGGCTAAGTCGCACATTACGATCACCGGCGTTCAGCCACGCCGCGGACCGGCGTTGCCTCCAGCGCCTCCCCTCCATGCCCCTCCGGCGTCAGGGAACGAATTCGTTCACCCGTTTGCCATGAACCTTCGAAGCGGAAGCCTACGCCAAAGGCCGTGGTTCACTGCTGGTAACCCTCCGCTCCGGTCGGCACTTGGTAGATGTGGAGAGCCGGTGCCGCAATCTCCGCGGAGCACTGGAATCGCTCGATCGGAGCCATCGCTTCCTCCTCGGTGTTGGCGGTGCCTGCCCCGCGTTGCATCCGCAGCAGCATGCCGCCCCTGCGTTTTGCCGTTAGGCGTCGCCTCGCACCTTGCGCACCGGGTAGCGCACGTGGGTGACGCCGACGCCAGCGACGACGGTCGGATTTCCCAGAACGGCCGGGGGGCGGGACAGATGTTCGAAGAGTCGAACTCCAGCCCCGAGAAGCACCGCCGCGATGTCCACGCAGATTTCGTCGAGGAGGCCAGCATTCAGCAACTGCTGAATGGTGTCGGCGCCGTGCACACCAACCGATTTGCCGGCGGCCGCGGCTCTGGCTTGCTTCACGGCGCTCTCGATGCCGTCGGTCACGAAATGGACGCTGGAGTTTGGCCTCGGCCACCCGACAGGGATACGGTGGGTAAGGACGAATGCCGGGCCCCACGCGTGATTTCCACCCCAACCATGGGCGACCTCGAACGTGCGCCGGCCGGTGACCACGGCCCCAAGTTCGGCTCTGAGACCGCGAAGGTACTCGGCGCTCGGCTCGGACACCTTGAACGTCATGACGTCCGCACCGCCGGAGTGGACCTCGACGTGTCCTGAGTTGAAGTACCAGTCGAACACTTCGGCCACGCCATCGTTGAGGTCGGCGACG
>JBBIMQ010000163.1:0-6346 GCA_037444345.1 Gemmatimonadota bacterium
TCGACGCCGCTCCGCCGCCGCCCGCCGCTCCGTCGGCCCTTGCCGCGCCGGCCGTTGCGGCCCGACTCCTCGCGGTGGGCCTGCTGCGGGGCGGAGCACCTCGCCTCGGGCGCGGATTCCGGTTCGCGATCGTGGACGACGACCAGGCCGGCTGGTATCCCCCAGGCCCGAACGATCTGGTGCCGCGCACCCTCGCCCGCCGCGGGCTCTACGAGCGGTGGGACGGAGCCCGTATCGTGCTGGTCTTCGCCTCGCCCAAGGCGGCCAAGGGCCGGGCGGGGTTCGGGCCGGCAAGCCGGGCCGGCCTCGAGCGCGAGGCTCCTGGCGCCAGCCTCGTGGTGCTCTTCGGGCATCCCCGGCTCCTGGCCGAGATCCCCGGCGAGGCGCCGGTGCTCTGTGCCTGGCATCGGCAGGAGCTGATGCAGCGGGCGGTCGCGGACTGGATCGCCGGGCTCGCCTGACATGACCCGGCTCGACTGGCTGGTCGTGGTGCTCTACCTCGCGCTCTCGCTCTCGGTCGGGCTCTGGATGGCGCGCCGCGGGGCGCGCAGCCTGGCCGAGTTCTTCGTGGGGTCGCGGGCCATCCCCTGGTGGCTCGCGGCGGCCTCGATGGCCGCCACGACCTTCAACGTGGATACCCCGCTCTACGTGGCCGGGCGAGTGGCGCAGGCCGGCGTCGCGGGGAACTGGGAATGGTGGTGCTTCGCCCTCGCTCACGTGCTCCTCGCCGCGGTGCTCGCCCGGCTGTGGCGCCGGGCCGGGGTGGTGACCGATCTGGAGCTCGTCGAGCTGCGCTACGGCGGGCGCCCCGCGGCGTTTCTCCGCGCCTTCCGTGCCTTTGTCTTCGCAGTGCCGCTCAATTGCCTGAGCATGGGCTACGGCATGCTCGCCATGCGCAAGGTCCTGGTTGGGCTCGGGCTGCTCGAAGGGACGGCGGGACTGCCGGGCGACGAACGACTGTGGGCGCTGCTCCCCATCGTCCTCCTGACGCTGCTCTACACGGCAGTGGCGGGACTCTGGGGCGTGGTGGTCACCGACCTCCTGCAGTACCTGCTGGCCCTGGCCGGGGCGTTCCTGGTGATGGCGTATGCGCTGGCCGAGGTGGGCGGACTGGGCGAGCTGGTCGCGCGGTTCCACGCCCTGGGGCAGGCCAGCCGGCTCCAGCTCGTCCCCCACGGCCCCGAGGCGGCGGTTCCCCTCTCCACCCTGCTGGGCTACCTCGGCATCCAGTGGTGGGCGTTCCGGAACTCGGACGGCGGGGGGATGCTCGTGCAGCGCCTTGCGGCCACGGCCGGGGAGCGCGAGGCCGAGCGGGCGGCGCATGGATTCAACCTGCTCAATTACCTGGTGCGAACCTGGCCCTGGGTGCTGGTGGGGCTGGCGGCGCTCCTGATCGTTCCCGGGCTGAACGATCCCGAGCTCGCCTACCCGCTCCTCATGCGCAAGTTTCTTCCCCCCGGACTCCTGGGCCTGGTGTTCGCGAGCCTGCTGGCGGCCTTCATGTCCACCGTCACCACCCAGATCAACTGGGGGGCGAGCTACCTGGTTCACGACCTCTACGCTCGCTTTGGCGGCGAGCGGGACGAGCGGCGGTTGATCCGGGCGGCGCGTTGGGCCTCGGTCGGGCTCGCGCTCCTCGCGGCGACGCTGTCGTTCTTCATGGATGATGTGGGCGAGGTGTTCCGGTTCCTGATCCTGATCGGGAACGGCCCGGGGCTGGTCCTGCTCCTGCGCTGGTTCTGGTGGCGGATCAACGCCTGGGCGGAGATCGCCGCGCTGGCGGCGGCCCTCGGGCTGGCGCTCCTGAGCTACCATCCCGCGCTGGGCGGCCTCGGGTTCGGCTGGCGACTGGCGATCACCGGGTTCGGAACGCTCGCGGTGTGGCTGCCAGTCATGCTGCTCACCCCGCCGGAGCCGGCGGCGGTGCTGGAAAGGTTCTACCGCCGGGTCCGGCCCGGGGGGTTCTGGCGGCCCCAGCGGGAGCGCACGGGGCTCGAGCCCCTCGATCGGCTGGGATGGGGTCTCCTGCGCTGGCTGGGCTGGAGTGCGGCACTCCTCGGTGGCATGCTTGCCCTGGGCGCAGCGTTGCTCCGCCTGCCCCGATAGCCCGGCCCTCGGCCATCAGTACCTCAGCCAACTTGTTGGACCACTGGTGGTTGAGCCGTCCGGGCTCCCCGCCTTCCCCCGTCTCAAGTCCCCTCCCCGCCGGCCGATACTCCGAAAGAGCGAGGGAACCCTCAGGGCACCAGCCATCGGGTCGGTCCGATCCAGGAGGAGCCGCAGGAGATGATCGCCGTCGTGGGGGTGGTGGTTGTCCTGGTGTCCGTCCTGGGGGGATTCACGATCGCGGGCGGTCACATTCCGGCGCTGTTTCACATTTCCGAGTTCGTCGTGATCGGTGGGACGGCCCTGGGAACGATGCTCGTCTCCACCCCGGGACCGGTGCTCAAGGCGCTGGGCGCCAAGTTGCCGCGCCTGCTGCAGCCGACTCCGTTCACCCGCGCGCTGTATCTCGAATCTCTCAAGCTCCTGTTCGAGCTGTTTCAGCTCGCCCGGCGGGACGGGCTGGTAGCGATCGAGTCGCACATCGAGAACCCGGGCAAGAGCTCCCTGTTTCAGAAATACCCGTCCGTGCTGCGCCAGCATCATGCGGTGACGTTCTTGTGCGACTCGCTGCGACTGGTGCTGGTGGGGAGTGTCCCCCCGCACGATCTCGAGGCGCTGATGGAGGCGGAGATCGAGGTCCACCACGAGCAGGAGCACATGCCGGTCTCGGCCCTGCAGAAAGTGAGCGACTCCCTGCCGGGCATCGGGATCGTCGCCGCGGTGCTGGGGATCGTGGTGACGATGAGCGCGATCGCCGGGCCGGTGGAACAGGTGGGCGAGCATGTGGCCGCGGCGCTCACCGGGACCTTCCTCGGCGTGCTGCTGGCCTATGGCTTCGCCGGCCCGCTGGCCAGCGGCATGGAGCACGTCAACGCGGCGGAGGGGCGGTATCACCACTTCATCAAGGCGAGCGTGGTGGCGTTCGCCAAGGGCTTCTCCCCGATCGTATCGGTGGAGTTCGCCCGGAAGGCCATCTTCGCCACCGAGCGGCCGACGTTCGCCGAAATGGAGAACGCCTGCAAGGGCGTCAAGTCGAAGAGCGGGTGAGCCGGGATGAACAAGGAACGCGAGGTCCCGGTCCGGATCGTGGTCCGCCGCAAGAAGGGCGGCCACGGCCACCATGGCGGTGCCTGGAAGGTCGCGTTCGCCGACTTCATGACCGCCATGTTCGCCCTGTTCCGGGTCCTCTGGCTGGTCAACCAGAGCTCCGACGTGAAGTCGGCCATCGCCGGGTACTTCCAGGACCCGCTTGGCCGGGCCGACGAGTTCGGCAGCTCGATCTTGCCCGGCGAGGGCGCCCAGGCCGCCACCCCACGACCGCTCAGTCAGACTCAGGTCATTGACCTGCGGCGGGACCGGCTCCGGCAGCTCGGCGAGGAGCTCCGGCGGCGGGTGGGGGAGATCCCGGAACTCGCGGCGCTGTCGCAGAACATCGAGATCGAGCTCACCGCCGAGGGACTCCGGATTCAGCTCATCGAGGACTCGAGCGGCACCTTCTTTCAATCCGGGCGGGCGCTCCCCAGTGAGGCCGGGCGCCGCATCCTGGCCTTACTCGGGCAGGAGCTCGGCCGGCTCCCCAACCAGGTGCTCATCGAGGGACACACCGACGCCCGCCCGTACAGTGGCACCGGGGAATACACCAACTGGGAGCTCAGCGCTGACCGCGCCAATGCCGCGCGGCGGATCATGCAGAGTGCCGGGCTTCAGCCCGCCCAGCTCGCCGGGATCCGCGGCCGGGCGGACCGTCAGCTCCGGGATCCCGCCGATCCCTACTCGGCGCGCAATCGCCGGGTGACGATCATGGTGCTGCTCAGTCCCGAGCAGCTCGCTTCCGTGGCGCCGGTCTCGGCCCCCCCCGACACCGCGGCCCACGACCCGGAGTTCACGCCGTGACGGCCCAGCCTCTCTCTCTGCTGCTGGTGGGATCCGATCCGGCTCTGGTCGAGGCTTGTCGCGCGGGGGCGGAGACAACGGGCGCGCGGTTGTTCCTGGCCGGCGACCGGATCCTGGCCGCGTCCCTCTGGGAGCACGAGCACCCTGCGCTGGTCATCCTGGGTGACCCCCGGTCGCTGCCGGCGTCCCTCGAGCTGGCCGCCGGCATGCGCAGCCGGCCCGAGCCGGCGGATCCGTTGGTCCTCTTGATCGACACCGGGGGCGGTAGGCTGCGGCAGGCGCCCTTGCCCGCCGGGGTTGACGAGGTTCTGGAAGCTCCGCTCTGGCCCGCGGAGGTAGTCGCTCGGCTCCGGCTGGCGCAGCGCTGGCGCGAGGTTCGTGAGGCCCTCTCCGACGCGGTGGTGGAGCTGGCCCGCCTGCGCCGGGCCCTGGATCCCAGCCGAGCCGAGGTTGTGGCCCTGCTGCTCCGCCTGCTCGAGGCGCGGCTGCCCGGCGCCGGAGACCGTGGCTCGCGGACGGCGGAGCTGGCTGCGCGGGTGGCGGAGCGGTTCGGCGTCCCGTCCGACCTGGCGCCGGACCTGGAGCTGGCCGCCCGACTGCACGAGGTGGGGCGGCTCACCCTGGAGCCCGCGACCGCCGAAGGGGAGCGCCTCGAGCCCTGGCGCTACGTCCTTCATACCAAGGCGGTGCTCGGCGAGCTTGCCGGACTGCAGGGCGCCGCGGAGTTGATCGGTGGCATCTACGAGAACTGGGACGGCTCGGGGTTCCCCGCCCACCTTCAGCAAGGGCAGATCCCGCTCCGCAGCCGGATTCTACGGGCCGTGCTGGATTTCCTCGCGTTGAGCGAAACCGGCTCGGTCGAGGCGGTTCTGAGCCGCCTGGGCGAGCGGGCCGGGACGGCCTACGATCCTCTGGTGCTGGTCCACTTGCGGGCCGTCGTCGAGGGCCTCGAGGGCGGCTTCGACGCCGGGCGGTCGGCTCTGGTGCCGATCCCTGACCTCCGGGAGGGGATGGTGCTCGCCGAGGACCTCTACACCGAGAGCGGGGTGAAACTGCTCAAGCGGGGGACGATCCTCACCGGCGCAGCACTCGACACCATCCGGCGGCGCCACCGGTTCGAGCCGATCTCGCGGGGCGCGGCGATCCTGACCGAGGGGCAATCCTGGCGCTGATCCCCCAGGCCGCACGGCGGTGAGGGGTGGTGGGGAGCGGCTGGCGCGAGGCGTCGGCCGCTCCGACTGGCGGCCCTGCCTGGTCCGACCCCGGCCTGGTCCGGGGCGCGCGGTGGCCGCAGGGCCCGCCGAGGTTGCCCTATCCGCGGCAGTGGGGTTAGCGTGTTGTCGTGCCCGGGCACTCCGCAACCTCGAACGCCGGTCCGTTGCCGGACAGTCCGAGCAGGGTTCCCCCTGAACAGTTTGGCCGCTTGTTGATCCTCGCCGACCGGGCCGCGCTTTCGCGCGACCTCGGGCGGGGAGTGGGCCATCTCCTGGCGAACGTCCTGCAAGTCGCGGCCGTCGCTCTCGGGCTGCCACCGGAGAGCGCCGATCAGGATGGGACGAGCTCGAGGTGGCTAGAGGAACGCCTGACAGTGGCCCGGCAGGTCCTGGGCCGGCTCGGCCAGCTCGACGAAGCGGTGGCGCCGAGCCCGCTGCCCCTCACCGACCTGCTCCGCGAGGTGGAGCTTTGCGACTCGGTCCGTCCCGGGGCCGGCCAGGTCCCGCTCCGGGTGCACGCCGAGCCCGGCCTCCCGGCGGTGGCCCTGGCCCCGGGCCCGCTCCTGCAGGCGATCCTGGCGCTGGTGGCCAACGCCCGGGACGCTACCCTACCCGCCGCCGGCGCCGAGGTGCGGCTGGACGCGAGACCGGGGGAGGACGGCGTGGTGATCCAGGTCCACGATTCCGGCCCCGGCCTGCCGCCCGATCTCCGGGAGCGCGCCTTCCAGCCCTTCTTTACCACCAAGGCGCCGGAGCGCCATCAGGGGCTGGGCCTCACCGCGGCACGGTTGATCGTGGAGCGGGCCGGCGGCAGCGTGTGGCTCGAATCCGGCGAGGGAGCCCGCGGCACCGTGGCTTGTGTCAGGCTTCCGGGATGGCGCGCAAGCCGCAAGGGCGCCGACGACACAGACCGCGCCTAGCGCCCCGACCCCCCGCCCCGGCAGCCCCGGGAGATCGCTACACCGTGCGCAGCAGGCCCGCGATCATCTCCCCCGCTACCCGGACCAGCCGGGCCGCTGCCTGATACACCTGCTGCTGGCTGATCAGCGTCACCATTTCCTCGTCCACCGAGACCCCGCTCACGCTGGCGCGCTGCATTTCGGCGCGGTCTACCAGTGTCCGGTGCGTGCCCG
>JBBIMQ010000164.1:0-6259 GCA_037444345.1 Gemmatimonadota bacterium
GCTACCATTCACCATGCCCGAATCCGCCCTGGCCCGCACCCGCAAGCGGCTCGCGCTGGTCCTCGCCGCTGCGACGCTCGTCTGGGTGGGGTGGGGGGCACCCCTTCCGCCCGGCCCCAGCCACGCGGCCCGGTGGCTCTCGGCCGGTGATGTGGCGCTGCGAGCCGTGGCCGCCGGCCGGGGCGACACGACGCTCGTCCTGCTCCACGGGTACGGCGAGTCGCTCCTCGCCTGGCGATCCCTGTTCGACCGGCTGGCCCGCCACTACCGGGTGCTGGCGGTGGATCTGCCGGGCTTCGGCGGGAGCGACAAACCGGCTGGCGCCTACGACCTCGCCAGTTACCGCCGCCGGCTGGGCGCGTTCCTGGAGACCCACACCCGAGGCCCGGTGGTGGTGGTCGGCCACTCGATGGGCGGAGAGATCGCCGCGGCACTCGCCCTCGATCACCCCCACCGGGTAGTGGCCCTGGTGCTCCTGGCACCGGCGGGGTACGGGATCAACGCGCTCCTCACGGATACCGGGGGAATCGCCTCCCCGGCCACGCACTGGGTGGCCTCAGCCATGTCGTACGTTCTGCCGATTCACGATCCGGGCTGGCTGCGCGAGCCGCCCGAGCGGGCCGCGTACCACCCCGCAGGCGACAGCGCGGCGGCGCGCGCCGCGCGGCGAGTCCTGGAACAGTTCGACTTCGAAGCCCTGGCAAACCGCTTCCCGGACATCAGGCAACCGGTGCTCCTCCTCTGGGGCCGGCAGGATCCCACCATCCCCTTCGACATCGGGGAGAGAATCGCTCGCGACCTGCCGTGCCGGCGGTTCGTGGCCCTTCAGGCCCTGCACCGGCCCCACCAGACCGTGCCGGACACCGTGCTGGCCGAAGTGCAGGCGTTTCTGGCCCGGCCGGCGTGCGAGTAAATTCTTGCTCCTGGCTGGACTCGATCGCCCCTCCGCCTTTCCGACTGCCATGCTCCCTCGTCTTCTGACCCGCCTGGCCGGCGCTCTCGTCCTCGCCACCGCCGGTCCCTTCTCGCTGGCATCGCAGGCGCTCGCGCCGGCCTCCCGGCTGGCCCGAGCCGCCAGCGCCGCCAGTTACCGGGCGCACCTCGAGTTCCTGGCCAGTGATCTGCTCGAGGGACGCGGGACCGCGACCCGAGGGGGTCTCCTCGCCGCCCAGTACGTCGCCACCCAGTTCCAGCGGCTGGGCCTCGAGCCCGCGGGCGACAGCGGATACTTCCACCGCGTGCCGATCGTCGGCCTCACCCCGGAGCCCTCGCTCCGCACAACGGGTGGCGTCGCCACGGCGCTCGCCTACCGTGACGACTACGTGCTCTGGTCCTTGCGGGACGAGGCCGACGTCGCCCTGGCCGCCCCCGCTCTGTTCGTGGGCTACGGCATCGTGGCGCCGGAGTGGGGCTGGGACGACTATGCCGGCGTGGATGCGCGCGGCAAGCTGGTCGTGGTGCTGGTGAACGATCCCGGCCTCCGCGACTCGACGATCTTCCGCGGCCGCGTCCTGACCTACTACGGGCGCTGGACCTACAAGATCGAGGAAGCCGCCCGGCAAAAAGCGGCCGGAATCCTTCTGATCCACAGCCCCGAGAGCGCGACCTATCCCTGGGGGACGGTCACCGCCTCCTGGACCGGTGAGCAGGTCCGGGTCGAGTCCTCGCCGACCCCGCTCGCCGTCGCGGGGTGGCTCCGCGACAGCACCGCCGCGCTGCTCTTCAAGCAGGCCGGGCTGGACTATGCGGGCTCGCGGCCCGGGTCCGGAGCGCCATCCGCCGCTCGACCACCTACAATGTCGTGGGCCGGCTGCCGGGCCGCGGGCCCCTGGCCAAGGAGGCCGTCCTGATCGGTGGTCATTACGACCATTTCGGGATCCGAACTCCCGTGGACGGCGATTCGATCTACAACGGGGCCGAGGACAACGCCTCGGGCACCGCCGGCGTCATCGTGGCGGCCGAAGCGTTCGTGGCGAGCCAGGTCCACCCCAGCCGCTCCCTCCTGTTCGTCGCGTTCGGCGCGGAGGAGTCGGGGCTGCTCGGTTCCCAGGCACTGGTCGAGCGCCCCATCCTTCCACTCCGCGACCTCGCAGCGGTGCTCAACCTCGACGTCCTCAACCTGCATGGCGCCACCCGGGACATTGCCGCCCTCGGCTACGACCAGTCGTCCCTCGGACGCACCTTCCAGGCCGCCGCAGCAGGCGAGGGGCTCCGCATCACGATCAACCAGGACGCCCTGATTCGCGGGGCGTTCTTCCGCTCCGATCACTTTCCGTTCGCGCGGGCCGGCGTGCCGGCGCTCTCCATCGAGAGCGGGGAGGAGTTCATCGGACACCCACCAGGCTGGGGCGCGGCACGCCAGGCGGAATACACCGAGCGGCGCTACCACAAGCCGCAGGACGAGGTACTGCCCTGGTTCAGCATGGATGGCGCCATGCAGCAGATCCGGGTGGTGCTCCGGACCGCGCTCGCCGCGGCCCAGGCCCCGACCCAGCCAGTCTGGGAAGCGAATTCCGAGTTCCGGGCCGCAGGGGAGGCCAGGCGCCGGTAGTCGGGAGGGGCACCAGATCCGGCAGGACATCACGTAACTTGTTGTTGGAGAACGTGTTCCGGGGAAAGCCCGGCCTGTCCGGCCGGGCCGACTCTGGAGCCGAGAGGGGCGGTAGCGGAACCCTCCACCCCCAAGTATTTTTGCGCCCGGTTTTTTCGCCGCCTTCTCTGCGCACCGGGGGCATTCTGGACCTTCCCACCTCGCACCGAATCCCGCTGACCTGGCTCGCCACCCATGGCGGCGAGGTCATCCGTTACCGAACCCTCACCGAACTTGCGGCTCCCGGCACCGTGGCGCCGGAGCAGATCGAGGCCGCCCGGCTTGCCGCCGAGACCTCCAGGGCGGTCCAGGCCGTGGTCCGGAAGCAGAAGGAGACCGGTGTCTGGGGAAACAATCTCCTCGGCCTAGCGCCGTCCCCCGCTCAGGGCATCAAGGAAGTGGGGACGATTCCCCAGTACCGGCGGTTGCTGCAGCTCGGGTATCCGATCACGTCCCGGCCTTTCAAGCTGAGCGACCGGCTGCTGTTCCGGCTCCTGTCGCGGGACGAGGACCCCGCCCTGCTCTTCGAGTATCAGAAGACCGCCAAGGGCGATCCGGCGGTGGCCGAATGGGCGCGGGGCGTGATCCGGGAGGCCGCGTCGGCGGCCCTCGCGGAGGCCGGTAACATCGAGGACCCGCGGCTGCGAGGCGCGGCGCATCGCATCGCCAACCAGGTTTCCCAGTTCCTCCGCAGCCCGCTCGCGGAGAAGCCGTTCATTCGCTCAGGCAGCGCCACCGTGCTTCACCCGGAGGCGACCCCACCGAGCTGGTATTCGGTCGCGATGATCGCGGCGATGCCCAACCTCCAGCGGGAGCGGGCCGGTTTCACCGACCGGCTGGGGCACTACCTCGCCCAGCCCGCGCCGAAGAAGGCCTACGTCCTCGCGGTGGGAAAGAAGAAGCTCAAGCCCCAGCACCTCCTCTTGGGCGACCCGATCGAAGCCGACTCGAAGGGGACCGCCAAGGACATCCCGCTCGCGCTGCACTACCTCGAGCTACTGGCCCGGATCAAGGCGCTGCACACCGCCCCGGTCGCCACGAAGGTGCTCACCCGGCTGCTCAAGGACTGCGACGAGCGTGGGGTCTGGAACCCCAAGGGCCTCCGGACCGCGCCCAAGGCCAGCAACAAGATCACGTACCACTACTATCCGCTGGATCCGGAGGCGAAGCATCCCGAGTACAGGCTGGCGGACGTGACCTTCCGCCTGGCCCTGATTGCCAAGCTGCTGGGCTGGAGCCTCGAGTACACCTGATCCCGGCCCCGTCCCCCCGCCCCCCGCCCCCCCTCCTGCCGCCCCGACCGCGGACCGCCGGACCCGCGCTCTCGCGCTCACCGGGCGGATTGGTGGGTTCTCGCCGTGGGCGGGTCGAGCTGGTCGCGGAGCGGCCCCGCGAGCCTTGTCCGAGGCCAGATCGTAGCACATACTACTACGATGCCTCGCATTGATCTCACCCCTTTCGGGTTCACCCCTACCGAAAGTCGCGTTTACGAGGTTCTCTTGTCTGTCGGTCCGGGTACCGGCTACGCGATTGCGCGGTCGGCGAGGCTGGCCCGCGCCAACGCCTACAGTGCGCTGGAGGGGTTGGTCGCCAAGGGGGCTGCACGGGCGGAGGAGGGGGAGCCCCGGCGGTTCCGGCCGGAGCCGCCGGCGAATGTGCTGGCCCGTCTGGCGCTGGCGCAGGGTGAGGCTCTCGAGCGGCTCACCCGGGCGCTGGAGGGGTTCGGCGGAGCGGAATCGCCAGGCCTGATCGAGCTCAGCTCGCCCCGAGGAGCGCTCCAGTTGCTCACCCACGAGATCGGCAGGGTGACCCGGTCGCTGCGGCTGGTGGCCCCGGCCGAGGCGTACGGGCCGCTGTCGCCCTCGGTTCGCCGCGTGGTGGCCGCCGGGCTGGAAGCGACGCTCTACGCAGAAGTGCCGCTGGCCCGTCCGTTCGGACGGGTGGAAGCCCTTCCCGGCGGGTACCGCTGGCCCGGGGTGCCGCTCATCGCCATCATGGATGGCGAGCGGGCGGTGATCGCGAGCCGGGTGGGCGGGCAGGTTCGGGGTCACTGGAGCAGCTCGGCCCCATTCGTCGCGGCGGCCGAGTACACCTTCGATCGGCTGCGAATCGCGCCATGAGCGATCCACTCAAGGAGGCGCTGGCGGAGCTCCGGCGCGAGTATCTGCTGGAGGCCCCCGGCCGCCTGGCGGAACTCCGCAAGGACGTGGCGGCGTTCAAGGCGGGCGAACCCGACGCGGCGCAGTCGCTGACGCGCCGGTTCCACCGCCTGTCCGGCTCGGGAGGGAGCTATGGCTTCCCGGTGATCAGCGACCTGAGCCGGGACGCGGAGCAGTGGCTGGCACGGGAGGCGCCGGCGCCGACGCCCGAGAACGCGGCGCGGCTGGAGCAGACCATCGAACAGCTCGCCGACGCGTTCAACACTGCGGCGACGGAGCTGGGCCTTCCGGAACGCCCGCCGGCGGTGAGCGAGTTCGGCTGGCGGGCCCTGGTGATCGGACCACCCGGAACGCTCCGGGATCAGAGCGCCCATGCGCTCGCGGCCTCGGGCTTTTACGTGCGCACCGAACCGCGGGTGAGCGAGCCCCGGGCCGTGCAGCTCACCGAGCGGCCCGATCTCGTCGTGGTGCTGGCGGAGAACGAGAACGGCGATCCGTTCGAAGCGGCCACGGCCTGGTACGGCGCCGGCGCGGTTCGGCCGCGGTCCATTGTCATGGTCGCGGCCGGCGAGACGGTGGATCGGGTTCGGGCTCTGGCGGCAGGGGTGGACACCATCCTGCCGGCGGACCGGGTGGCCGTGGATCTTCCCAAGTACGCCAAGACGCTGGCCCGGATCGGCAGCCCGCCGCCTCGGGTGCTCCTGGTGGAGGCGGATCGGGAGCAGGCACGCTACCTCACCGCGTGGCTGGAGCAGGCCAACGCGCGGGTGACCCACTGCGCCGATGGCATCGCGGCGCGCGAGGCGCTCAACCGTGAGGCCCCCGACCTCATCCTGATGGATACCCGGCTGCCCGGCCTGGACGGCATCCCCCTGGCGCGGCTGGTGCGGCAGGATCCCCGGTTCGGTCTCACGCCCATCGTCTTCCTCACCCATCACGATACCGTGGCCGACCAGATCGAGGCGCTCGCCGCCGGGGCCGATCATTTCCTGGCCGAACCGGTGGACCGGGAGCTGCTCACCCACCTGGTGATCAACCGGGCGGAGCGGGGCCGGCGGCTGCGGGAGATGGTGCACCGCGACGGCCTCACCGGACTGCTCAATCACGCGACGCTGATGGCCGAGCTGGAGCACACCGTGGAGTTTGCCAGGCGGCACGGCGAGACGTTCGCCTTTCTCATGGTTGACGTGGACCACTTCAAGCGGGTGAACGATCGCTACGGGCACCTGGCTGGCGACCAGGTCCTGCTTCACGTGGCCCGGGTCTTCCAGAACACCGCTCGGGCCAGCGACCTCATCGGGCGCTACGGCGGCGAGGAATTCGGGATGATTCTGCGGCGCACCGACCGGGCCGGGGCCGGGGTGGTGGCGCAGAAGCTCCGGGGCGCGCTGGCCGAGCATCCCGCGACCCTTCCGGGCGGCGAAACGATCCCGGTGCGGGTCTGCATCGGTATCTTGGTCTACCCCGACGACGCCGGCGTGGCGAGCGAGCTGGCCCAGCTCGCCGATCA
>JBBIMQ010000165.1:0-6246 GCA_037444345.1 Gemmatimonadota bacterium
GGGGGGTCGGTGGGGGGGGGGTGAGGGCGGGCCCACGATCTGGCGGTTCGGTTTCGGCGACGGGGACTTGCGGCTCGCGAACGCCGAGCTCACCCCGGCGGGGAGTCGCGCGGTGCTGGCCCTGCCTGACGGGCGGTGCGTGGACCTCCGGCTTCAGGTGCCGGGGCGGCACAATCTCCGGAACGCGGCTGCGGCGGTGGGGGTGGTGCTTGCGCTGGGCGGCGAGCTCGAGCCGGCGCTCGAGGCGCTGGCCAGCTACCGGGGCACGGGGCGCCGGTTCGAGCGGCTGGGCGAGGCCCGCGGCATCGCGTTCGTGGACGATTACGCCCACCATCCCACGGAGCTGCTGGCCACGCTCAGCGCGGCGCGCCAGGCCTTTCCCGACCGGCGGCTGGTCGCGGTCTTCCAGCCCCATCTCTATTCCCGCACCGCGGCCCACGGTGCCGCCATGGGTCGGGCGCTGGCCCAGGCTGATCTCGTGATCGTGACCGAGGTCTACGCCTCCCGGGAAGCCCCCGTGCCCGGGGTGAGCGGGCGGCTGGTGGCCGAGGCAGCCGCCCAGGCCGTGCGCGCCGACCGGGCAGCCCGCCGGGAGCGGCAGGTGATCTTCGAGCCGGATCGCACCCGCCTGGCGGAGCGGGTCCGCCAGGCGATGCGCCCAGGGGATGTGGTTCTCACGCTCGGCGCCGGCGACATTACCCGGGTCGGCCGGGAACTGGTCCAGTGGCTCCGAGCCGCCTGAGCCGGCCGGGGTGGAAGGTGCTGGGCGGGCTCGGCCTCGCGGCCCTTCTTGCCTTCGGCGGGCCGCCGATCCTGAGGCAGCTCGATTTTTTCCGCGTCCGGCGTATCGAAATCCGAGGAGTCGAGAACCTGGCCCCTTCGACCCTGATCGAAGCGCTCGGGCTGGGACGGGAGGCGAACCTTTTCGATCCGCTGGGGCCGCTGGTGGAGAAGGCCCGGGCCGTGCCGGGCATTGTGGCCGTGCAGGCGGGACGGCGCCTCCCCGGCACCCTGGTGTTCACCTTGCAGGAGGCGCCCGCCGTGGCCTTGGTCCCGCAGGGCGAACGGCTCCGCCTGGTGGGTGAGGATGGCCGGATCCTGCCGTTCGATCCCACGGCGGCCGGCCCCGACCTCCCGGTGGCGCGGGCGGCGGACTCGCTGGTGACGCGCCTCCTCGGCCGCCACCGGGACAGCGATGCAACGTTATCGGGGCAGGTGACGGAAGCGGAACGGGTGGGGAGGGACGTGGTGCTCACGGCGGGAGGACGGCGGTTCTGGTTCCGGCCCGGGGCCGAGGCGGAAACCTTCGAGGCGGTGCAGGCCGTGGCCCGCGACCTGGCGGCCAAGGGGCGCGCCTGGGCAGCGCTCGATGCCCGGTTCGCCGGGATGGTGGTCGTGCGCTGGAGGGACGGGTGAGCGTCGCCCCTCACCGACTGGTCGCGGTGCTCGACCTGGGTACCACCAAGGTCACCGGGCTCGTGGCCGAGGTGCAGGGCGACGCCCGCAATCCGGTGACCCGCATCCTGGGCGTCGGGGTCGAGCGGTGCAACGGGGTGCGCCGCGGCGTGGTGCGCAACATCGAGGAGACAACCCGCGCCATCACCAAGGCGATGCGCGACGCGGAGCGCATGGGCGGGGTCGAGGTGGGGTCGGTGTACGTGGGGATCGCCGGCGAGCACGTGGCGGGCCAGACCTCGACCGGCGTGGTGTCGGTGACGGGAAGCGAGATCCGCACCGGCGACGTGGCCCGGGTGAACGAGGTGGCGAGCAGCGTCCCGTTAGGCAAGGATCACGACTTGCTCCACGCCATCCCCCAGGACTATCTGGTGGACCTGCAGCCCGGCATCAGCGAGCCGATCGGGATGACGGGGCAGCGGCTGGACGCCCAGGTGTACCTGGTCACGGTGCTCTCGAGCGTCCCGCAGAATCTGCGCAAGTGCGTCGAGGGCGCAGGATATCAGGTGGCGGAGTTCGTGCTGGAACCGCTGGCGGCCTCGCTCGCCGTGCTCACGCCCGACGAGCGGGACCTGGGATGTGCCCTGGTGGAGCTGGGCGGCGGCTCCACCAACGTGGCGATCTTTCAGGGTGGCAAGATCCGGCACACCGGCTCCCTGCTCTGCGCCGGTGGGCACGTGACCAACGACATCGTCCACGGCCTCCAGGTGTCCCAGCAGGAGGCCGAACGGCTGAAGGAGCGGCACGGGGCCGCCTGGGAGCCGCTGGTGCCGGCCAGCGACGTGATCGAGCTGCCGGGGACACCCGGCCAGGGGACGCGCACCGCCCACCGCCAGGTGCTGGCGCACATCATGCGCATGCGACTCCAGGAGATCCTGGAGTTCGCGCTCGACGAAGTGACCCGCGCGGGCTACCATCAGCGGCTGCCGGCCGGCGTGGTGCTCACCGGAGGCGGGGCGCTCACGCCGGGGGTGGTCGAACTCGCGCGCGAGGTGTTCGCGATGCCGGTGCGGGTGGGCAAGCCGGGGCAGGGGCTGAGCGGGCTCACCGACAGCGTGGAATCGCCGCGGGCGGCGGTCGCCGTGGGGCTGGCGCTCTACGGAACGCGGCAACTGGTGCAGGGCAGCGGGTGGAGCGCCGAGAAGCGCCGCTCCCGCGCGATGGAGAAGTGGGTCATGCCGGTGCGACAATGGCTGCAGGACTTCTTCTGATCAGGCGGGCCGGAGAGGACATCCCATGATCTTCGAGCTGGAAGAGGCCGGCGCGCAGAGCGCGCGCATGAAGGTGATCGGCGTGGGGGGCGGCGGGGGCAACGCCGTGAACCGGATGATCGAGGAGAGCCTCCAGGGCGTGGAGTTCATCTCGGTCAACACCGACGCCCAGGCTCTGGGCGCCTCCCGGGCCGACGTCAAGGTCCAGATCGGGAGGAAGCTGACCCGCGGCCTGGGGGCGGGGGCCCGGCCCGAGATCGGGCGCCAGGCCATCGAGGAGAACCGGGAGGACGTCCTCGCGGTGCTCCAGGGAGCCGACATGGTCTTCGTCACCTGCGGCATGGGAGGCGGGACCGGTACCGGTGCCGCCCCCATCATCGCTCAGATGGCACGGGACCTGGGCGCCCTCACCGTGGGCATCGTGACCAAGCCCTTCCTCTTCGAGGGGAAGAAGCGCATGCGCCAGGCCGAAATGGGCATCGCCGAAATGCGAAACTGCGTGGACACGATGATCGTGGTCCCCAACGAGCGCCTCCTGGCCGTGGTGGGCAAGGGCATCCCCTTCCAGGACTCGCTCAAGAAGGCCGACGAGGTGCTGCTCCAGGCCACCCAGGGTATCGCCGACCTCATCACCAAGACCGGGATCATCAACGTGGACTTCGCCGATGTCCGCACCATCATGCAGAATGGCGGCTCCGCCCTGATGGGGACCGGTGTCGGCCGGGGGGAGAACCGGGCGATGGAGGCGGCCCAGCAGGCGATCTCGAGTCCCTTGCTCGACAACATCTCCATCGCGGGCGCGAGCGGGGTGCTCATCAACATCACCGGCGGCCCGGACCTCACCTTGGGCGAGGCGACCACGATCAACGACATCATCCATGACGCGGTGGGGGACGACGCCGAGATCATCTTCGGCGCCGCCACCGATCCCTCGCTCCAGGGCGAGGTGCGGGTGACCGTCATTGCCACGGGCTTCGATCGGACCGAGGCCGCTCAGCCGGTGGTGCCGGCACCGCCGCCCAAGGCGAGCGTGATCAGCTTCCCGAGCGGGAAGCGGGTCTCCCCGCTGCAGGCCCCGTCCCCGCCGCCGCCCGCCCCGCCCCGGCAGGAGCCGCGCCGCTCGGCCAGCTCGGCGGACGTGCCGGAGATGGAAATCCCGACGTTCATCCGGCGGCAGATGGACTGAGTCGCCGACGCGGACGGGGCGGGCCGGGCTGCCGTCCCGTCGCCGCCAGCCGCGCTCCCTGTTCCGCGCTCGAGGCGCACGCCCTGACCATGTCCCTGCGCGTTCTCCGCACCGTCCTCGCCGCCTGTGGACTGGGCCTCGCGGCCTGGGCCGGTCTCGGGCGCGGCTGGCCCTGGCGGCCGAGGCCCGCCCTGGCCACCCCGACCTTGCCGGAAATCCTCACCTACACGGCGGACACGCTGCGGCGCGGAGAGACGCTGAGCGAGCTCTTTGCACGGCAGGGGGTGAAGCAGTTCGCCCTCGAGGGCCCGGGCGATCGGGCCCTGTTCGACCCGCGCCGGCTTCGCGCGGGGCTGGTGTTCAACTTCGTGCGCCGCCTGACCGATTCCCTCCCGTCGCGGGTGGTCGTGCGAACCGGCCCGGACGCACGGGTGACGCTCCGCCCGGCCGACGGCGGGTGGAGCGCGGAGCTGGACGCGGTGCGGTGGCGCGCCGATCCCGTGGTGCTCGACGGCGCGATCGCCTCCTCGCTCTACGAAGCGCTGGACCGCACGGTCGCCGATACCGTCCTGAGCGGCCAGGAACGGGTGCGCCTGGCCTGGGACCTGGCGGACGTGTTCGCCTGGCAAGTGGACTTCTCGCGCGACCTGCGCCCCGGCGACCGGTTCCGCGTGCTCGCGGAGCGGATGACCTCGGACGAGGGAGAGGTGCGGTTCGGTCGGGTGCTGGCGGCGGACCTCACGGTGGATGGGACCCGATTCGCCGCCTGGTATTTCGACGGGGGACCGGGGGCGCGCGGCTACTTCGACGACCAGGGCCGCTCGCTCCGTCGGGCGTTCCTGCTCGCCCCGCTGGAGTTCCGGCGAATCTCCTCCCGGCTGGGCTCGCGCCGGCACCCGGTGCTCGGGACCATTCGGCGCCACGAAGGGATTGACTACGCGGCCGCGGCGGGAACTCCCGTCCTGGCCGCGGGCGACGGGGTGGTGCTTCGCCGGGAGTGGGCCGGCGGCTACGGCAACCTGATCGAGCTCAGGCACCGCAACGGTATTACGACCCGCTACGGTCACCTGAGCGCGTTCGCGCCCGGGCTCGAGGTGGGTGACCGGATCCGTCAGGGCGAGGTGCTGGGGTACGTCGGCTCCACCGGGGTCGCCACCGGGCCCCACCTCCACTACGAATTCCGGATCCGAGGCACGGCCCGCGATCCTCGTTCCGTGGATTTCGGCACCGGGGAGCCGCTGCCGGCCAGCGCGCGCCCGGCCTTCGAGCGGGAGCGGCTCCGGCTCGCCGCCTTGCTCCGGGACGTCCCCGAGCAGCCCCTCGCCACCGCCTCCCCCTGACAGCCGCGGGGGGTCCCGTGCAGCTCTACCCCGCGATTGATCTGCGGCACGGCCGGGTCGTGCGCCTGGCGCAGGGAGAGGCCGGGCGCGAAACCGCCTACCAGAGCGATCCCGTCGCCCAGGCGGAACAGTTCCTCGCCGCCGGCACGCGGTGGCTCCACCTGGTGGATCTGGACCGGGCCTTCGGGACCGGTTCGAACACCGGGCTGATCCAGCGGGTGGTCGAGGCAGCCCGGGGCAGGGCCCAGGTCCAGGTTGGCGGGGGTCTTCGGTCCCTGGCCGCCCTGGACGAGGTGCTCGAGCTCGGGGCGGATCGGGTGGTCCTCGGCACCGCCGTCGTCCGGGACCCGTCGCTCGTGCCCGCCGCGCTGGCGCGCGCGGGCCCGGAGAGGGTAGTGGTGGGGCTCGATGCCCGGGAGGGCCGGCTCGCGATCCGGGGATGGACCGAGACGACCGACCTGCCGGTGCGCGAGGTTGCCGCGCAGGTTCGGCGCGAGGGCGTGGTCCGGGTGGTCTACACCGACGTGGCGCGCGACGGCATGCTGTCGGGACCGGACCTCGAGGGCGCTTGCGCCCTCCAGGGACTCGGGCTCCGGGTCATCCTGAGCGGCGGGGTGGCCTCGCTCTACGATCTTCGGGCCGCCCGCGCGGCGGGACTGGAGGGGGCCATCGTCGGCCGGGCCCTGTACGAGGGTCGGTTCGCTCTGGCCCAGGCCCTGGAGGCGGTCCGGTGACGCCGCGGGGCAGTGCGAACTTGCGGGGCTTTGGCGTCGGGCGGGTGGCGCACCCCGCCTCCACTCTCGCTGGCCTGATTCCGGCATTCCGGGGCGCCGGCGCGGTGCCATGCGCCTAGTCCTCGTGGTGCTGGCCGCCTTCGGCGCCGCCGCTCTCACCTACGGCGCGCTGGAGCGCCTGGGCCGCCTGGCGTGGCCGGCGGTGCTGTTTCGCACCCTGGCCTGGGCCGCGATCGGCCTGCTCCTGCTCGATCTCTCCTGCGCCGTCCGGCGCGGTGCCGCCCGCCGGCCCCTCGTGCTGCTCGATGCGAGCCTCAGCC
>JBBIMQ010000166.1:0-6243 GCA_037444345.1 Gemmatimonadota bacterium
GCCGGCACCCCGCCGCGGGGGCGGCGCCGGGCCCCCAACGGCGACGCGCCCCGCGGGCGGCGGGGGGCGGGGGGGGACCGCGATGGTGGACCAGGTGAATCGGGGCGGGCCTGCAAGGCGCAGGACCGCCCCGGCATGCCTCGAGCCCCCAGGGTGGCTCAGGCCACGAGATCTCTCAGCTTGATCCCCTGTTCGCCTTCGCGGAGCCGGCTCAGGGCGCGGTCGCGGAGCTGGCGGATCCGCTCCCGCGTCACCCCCATCATCCGCCCGATCTCCTCGAGGGTCCGGCTGGTCCCATCGTCCAATCCGAAATAGAGCCGGAGCACCTTGGCGTCGCGCGGCGGCAGCGTCGCCAGGGCCGCCTCGATATCGGTGGTCTGGCTGCTGGCGATGGCCTGGGTATCGGCGCCTTCCTGGTCCAGACCGGCAAAACGCTCCATCCGGTCGCTGGTGTCGCCCTCCCGGCTGGGGTGGTCCAGCCGGACTGCCTCGGTGTTGAGGGCGCCCAGGCTGCGGACCGCCTCGACGGTGAGCCCAGTGGCGCGCGCCAGCTCTTCGGTGGTGGGCATCCGCCCCAGCCGGTCCTTGAGCAACGTGGTGGTCCGGCCCAGGCGGCTCAGGTCCGCGGTGCGGTTGAGCGGCACCCGGACCGGGCGCCCGTGCCGGGCGATCGCGGCCTGCACCGCCTGGCGAATCCACCACACCGCGTAGGAGATGAACTTGACGCCCCGATCGGGGTCGAACTTCCGGGCTGCCGTCATGAGCCCGAGATTCCCCTCACCGATCAGATCCACCAGGGGCACGCCGCGGTTCTGGAACTTCTTGGCCACGGAGACCACGAACCGGACGTTGTGCCGGGCGAGCTTTTCCTGGGCGGCGGTGTTGCCCTTGAACGCCTTGCGCGCCAGCTCGATCTCCTCCTCGCGGGTGAGGAGCGGGACCCGGCTGATCTCGTCGAGGTAGAGATCGAGGCTTTCACGGCCCTCGTCCGCAGCCTTGGCGATCGGCGCCGGCCGGACGGTGCGCCGCTTGCGGCGGGGTAGCGGTGCCACGTGCGCCCCTCCTTGCGGGCTGCCTGGGAACCCCATGCGTCAGGGGGCCTGGCCCCGACGACGGCCCAATATAAGAGGGAGGCCCGGGATTTCCAAACAGCGCGTAATCGTACAAGCCACAATAGATTACAGGCCAGGACACCGAACACAAACCGGCAGCGATCCGCCCAAAGGTTGAACAGCCGCCTCCAGCGTTCGGTGCCGTGGGGACGCCGGGCCCCGCCCCCGGTTGCACAGCGGAATGGAGCGAAGGGTTACACTTCATCCATGCGGACCACGGAGAGCTACGAGCTGATTCGCCACTTTGCCTCGCCGGTGGTGGCGATCACCTGTGCCTGGCGCGGGCGCGTCAACGGGATGATCTCCGACAGCGTCGCCCGCGCGTCCATCTCGCCCAACGTGCCGCGCCTGTCGGTGTACGTGCACAAGTGGCACCTGAGCCACGATCTGATCTGGAACAGCGGGCTGTTCTGCATCCACTTGCTGCGGCGGGAGCAGATGGAGCTGGTGCACCGGCTGGGGTTCGTCTCGGGGCGCGAGCGGGACAAGCTCGCCGAGATCCCCCACCGGCCGGGCCGCACCGGGCTCCCGGTTCTGGACGACTGCTATGCGGCCTTCGAGCTCCGGGTGGTGAACACCATGGACACGGGCTACGCGACGGCGTTTCTGGGCGAGGTGGTGGAGTTTCACCGCGGCAGCGGCCAGCAGTTCATGACGGCGGAGTATTTCCGCAATCATCTGCCCGCCGCGTGGCGCGAGGAGTGGGCCCGGAACTACCGGACGGCTCAGGACCGCATTGATCGGAACGCTGCGATCGAGGACCGCCGCTGGCCCGGTCCCCTGCCCGACTGATCCACCGGGCCGCGCCCCTCCCCGCGCCAGCCAGAGGAGAAGCACCTATGCGAAGCACGCTGACCGTGACGGCCTTGCTGGTCATCGCCCTGCCGCTTTCGGCCCAGCGCGGGTTCGAGGGAACGGTGACCTACCGCCTGACCGGCGACCGCGGGCCGTCCGATCTCACCTGGAGCGTGAAGGGCGAGAAGGCTCGCCTCGACATGAGCGGGATGGGTGGGCAGGAGATGTTCCTGGTCCTCGATGCGGGCACGGGAGCCGTCACGTCCGTGATGCCGGCTCACAAGATGTACATGACCATGGACTTCCGGGCCATGGCTCACCATCCGAACTCGGGCGAGCCGGCGCGGGAATCGCCGCCGAAGGTCACCCCGACCGGCCGCACCGAGACCGTGGCGGGCAAGACCTGCGAGAACTACTTGGTGGGGGACAAGCAGGACCTCGAGGTCTGCGCGGCCAAGGGCATGGGGTTCTTCATGGCGCCGCAGGGGCCCATGGGGCGGGGACGCGGCCCGCTGGCGGCGCTGGGGGGTATGGAGCAACTGGCCCGCGATCCCCAGTACGCCAAGCTCGCGGCCGAGGGGTTCTTCCCCCTCCGCGTCACGCGGCTGGAAGGGGGGCAACGGACCGTCATCATGGAGGCCACTCGGATCGAGGCCAGGCCGCTCGACCCGGCCCTGTTCGAGATCCCGGCCGGGTATACCGAGATGAAGATGGGAGAGATGGAGCGGCCGTAGGAAAGCCGGAAGCGGGCGGCGGGAAGGAGGAGATCCTTCCCCCGCCCAGCCGGCAGTCCTCCGCTCCGGGGCGCGGCCTTCAGTGGCCGCCGGCGCCCGCCAGTTGCTTCACCAGCTCGCCGATCACGTTCTTGGCGTCGCCGAAGAGCATCCAGGTCCGGTCCGCGAAGTACAGCTCGTTGTCTATGCCGGCGAATCCGGGGTTCTTGCTCCGCTTGATGGCGAACACGGTGCGGGCCTTGTCGGCGTCAATGATCGGCATGCCGTAGATGGGGCTGGTCTTGTCGTAGCGGGCCGCCGGGTTGACCACGTCGTTGGCTCCGACCACCAGGGCCACGTCGCACTGCGGCATCTCGGGGTTGATCTCGTCCATCTCCACCAGGTCGGTGTAGGGGATGTCCGCCTCGGCGAGCAGCACGTTCATGTGGCCCGGCATGCGGCCGGCCACCGGATGGATCGCGAACTTGACGGTGATGCCCCGCTTCTTGAGCTGGTCGTAGAGTTCCCGCACCTTGTGCTGGGCCTGGGCCACGGCCATCCCGTAGCCCGGGATGATCACCACGAAGTTGGCCTGCTCCAGCACCTGGGCCGCCCCCTCCACGGTCTCCGACTTGTAGACCTTCTCTTCTCCCCCGGCCTTGGCATGCTGCACTTGGCCGAAGGCGCCGAAGAGCACGTTGGTGAACGAGCGGTTCATCGCCCGGCACATGATGATCGCGAGGATGAGGCCGCTCGAGCCGTCCAGCGCTCCCGCGGTGATGAGCAGCTTGTTGTCCAGCACGAAGCCCATCGCCACGGCCGAGAGGCCGGCGTAGGAGTTGAGGATGGCGATCACCGTCGGCATGTCAGCCCCGCCGATGGGCACGATGAGCAGGACGCCGAAGAGGAGCGCGAGTCCCGCCACCACCGGAAAGAGCCGGGGGGCCCAGTCCGCCGTGGGGTTGAGAACCAGGGCCACGCCGATGCCGGCCGCGAGGGCCAGGAGCCCGATGTTGGTCACGTTCTGGCCGGGGTAGGTGACGGGCCGCTGGGGAATCCAGCGGATTTCCTGGAGCTTCCCCGCCGCCATCAGGCTCCCGGTGAAGGTGAGATACCCCAGGATGATCTCGGCGATGATCGCCACCATCCGGAAGGCCGTCAGGTTCTCGGGGCCCTCGCTCAGCCAGAGATAGTATTTCGCGGTCCCCACCAGACCCGCCGCGAGCCCCCCGAAGGCGTGGGAGAGCGCGGTCCGCTGGGGCACCGCCGTGAGCGGCACCCGCGACAGCGGGACCCCGACGAGGAAGCCCGCGATGATGGCGAGGACGATCCACCCGTGGTGGACGACCTCCGGCTGGGCCCAGGTCGCCACCACGGCAATGGTCATGGCCACGACCCCGGCCAATACCCCGCGCCGGGCGGTCCGCGGGGTGTTCATCCAGTGGAGGGCGAAGACGAACAAGACCGTCGCCAGGAGATAGGCAAGCTGGACCGCGGAGCGGATCATGGCTTGCCCCCCTCAGACGAGCGATCGTCGGTCTTGAACATCTTCAGCATCCGGTCGGTGATGAGGAAGCCGCTCACGATGTTGGTCATGGAAGCGAACAGCGCGACCGCGCCCATGAGCCGGATCCGCTCCGGGTAATCCGCCCCGGTCACGATGATCGAGCCGACCACCGCGATCGCCGAGATGGCGTTGGTGATGGACATGAGGGGAGTGTGCAGCAGGCGCGAGACGCGGCGAATGACGCCCAACCCGATGAACGAGGCCAGGACAAAGACGAAGAGCAGGCTCCAGTAATCGAGCCCGTGGGGGGGGCCAGCCTCCTGGGCCGCGGGGTGGGCCAGCGCGGGAGCGGCGGCTGCCGCGAGCGCGAGGGCCGGGGCCGTCCAGGTACAGAATCGTCGCCACATGCTCAGTTCGCTCCGGTTCGGGTGGGGGCCGGTTCGAGCGCCTCGCGGGTCCGGGCGTGCTTCACCTCGCCGTCATGCGTGATCAGGGCGCCCTGCTGGATGTCGTCATGGAAGTCGAGCTGGAGTGCGCCGTCCTTGGTGAAGGCCAGGAGGAAGGCGGTCAAGTTCCGGGAGAAGAGCAAGCTGGCGTGCGTCGGCAGGGAGGCGGGCAGGTTGAGGGGCGCCAGGATGGTGACCCCGTTCACCTGCACCGTCTCGCCCGGACGGGAGAGTTCGCAGTTGCAGCCGCCGTCGGCGGCGAGATCCACGATCACGGAGCCGGGTTTCATCCGCTGGACCATGTCGGCGGTGATGAGGCGGGGCGCGAACACGCCGCCGATCAGGGCCGTCGTGATGACCACGTCCGCCTGGGCGCATTGCTCGGCCAAGAGGTCGCGCTGCCGCCGCTTGTCCTCTTCGGAGAGCTCCCGGGCGTAGCCCCCCTCCGCCGAGGCGCTCTCGGCCAGCTCGATCCCGACGTACTTCCCGCCCACACTCTCGATCTGCTCCTTGACCTCGGGCCGCACGTCGGTCGCCACCACGTTGGCTCCCAGCCGCCGGGCGGTGGCGATGGCCTGGAGGCCGGCCACCGCAGCCCCGACCACGAAGACCTTGGCCGGCGGCACACTGCCCGCCGCGGTCATGAGCATCGGGAAGTAGCGGCCCAGTTCGACCGCGGCGAGCAGGACTCCCTTGTACCCGGCGATGTTGGCCATGGACGACAGGGTGTCCATGGGCTGGGCCCGGGTGGTGCGGGGGATGGCATCGGTCGAGAAGGCGGTGATCTTCCGGGCAGCGAGTTCGCGCACGACCTCGAGATTCCGCAGCGGCATGAGCGAGCCCAGGTACACCGTCCCGGGTCGCATCCAGGCCACTTCCGGGCGCGCCCCCAGGGTCGGGGGGTTCACCTTGAGCACCAGGTCGGCGCCGCCGAGGAGCGCAGCCGGATCCGCCTCGATGGCGGCGCCGGCCTCGCGATAGGCGTCGTCGCTGAAATACGCCGCCAGGCCCGCGCCCGCCTCGACGGCGATGGTGTACCCCGCCTTGACAAGCTTGCGACAGGATTCCGGGACCAGCGCCACTCGGCGCTCCCCGGGCCGGGTTTCCTTGGGGACGGCAATTCTCATGGGTGCGCGCTCCGGGTCCGGCGGGAAGCAAGAACAGGTCGGTTCACGGTCGCCTCCACTGGGGGAGAGCGGTGGGACATGCGCGTGCCCGGCGGACGCCAGGCGATGGCAGCACTAGATCAACCGGGCGGGCCGGGAGTCGGCCGGGCGTCGCCGCGCAGCCGGCCCGCCGGGAGAGAGTTCTTACGATACAGTCCCCCGAGCCGTTCGACAATCGGCCACAAAGTCGTCCGGGTCGGATCAAGCCGCCATGAAACCCTCGTGAAGTCCGCTCCTCGGCGGTCAGGGCCCCGCCCCGAGGAGCCGGGCCAGAAAGACCCCGTAGAGAACGAGCAGCAGCACCCCTTCATACCGGGTCACCTGCATGCCGCTCCGCAGCAGGGGGAAGACCAGCAGGGACCCGGCCAACATCCAGGGCATGTCGGAGCCGAGCAGGGCCGGCGCGACCGGCACCGGGTGCAGCAACGCCGTCAGGCCGAGAATGCCCAGCAGGTTGAAGATGTTGGAACCGATCAGATTGGCCACGGCGACATCGGTATGCCG